>NZ_JBSGVD010000010.1:0-226414 GCF_053608285.1 Nocardia sp. NPDC055053
TGTTAAGCACGCCGCCAGCGTTCGTCCTGAGCCAGGATCAAACTCTCCGTTGAAGACTCTCAATCACACCCGAAGGTGTAATCAGAAATATCTAAACTAGAGTCCGAAAACCTAGCAAAGCCAAACACCAGCAAAAAGATTCGCTGTTGTTTAAATGTCCACTCCTCAACCGGGGGGTATGAGAAGCGGAACCAATAATAATATTGGCACTGACATTCATCGACACACTATTGAGTTCTCAAAGAACACACGCACAAGGAGGACCACCGGCTCTCGTCCGGATCTCCTCCAGGGCAACTGTTCCAGCCTAACCGTGCTTCCAGGCGATGTCAATCGTAACGCTGGTCACTCGAAGAGGCAATGCCAGGCGCACCCCGTCCTACCTCGTTTTCCCTACGCCCGCTCGCCCTGAGGGCCAGCGTCTCGGCTCCGGGTTGGTGTCCGTGTCGCTCTGACTTCCAATAAGTTACGCGCCGGATAACTCTGCGTCAAATCGCCTGGACAGCACTGGATCTGCGCAGGTCAGCGCATCGGGCCCAGCCGCTGCGCCGGCCTGAATCACACGAATGTGATTCAGGCCTCCGCCGCGAGATCAGGCTATCCGCCGGACACCTGCCATGTTCTTCTTGCCCCGGCGCAGCACCAGCCACTGTCCGTGCAGGTAGTCGGCGTCGGACGGCGTCCACTCGATGTCGCTGACGCGCTCGTTGTTCACCGACGCACCACCTTCGTTGACCACGCGACGCGCCGCTCCCCTGCTCTCGGCCAGGCCGGACGCGACGAGCAGATCGACGATCGTGTTCGGTTCGCCCGGAACGACCTCGGCGACCTTGCCGTCGATGGCGGTCTCGCGCAGGGCTGCACCCAGCGTCGACTCCGGGAGTTCACGCAGGTCACCGCGGCCGAACAGGGCCTGGCTCGCCAGTTCCACCGCGTGGGTCTCGGCTTCGCCGTGCACCAGCGTGGTCATCTCGGCGGCCAGGCGCTTCTGCGCCTCGCGGGCGAACGGGCGTTCCACGGTGGCCTGTTCGAGCTCGTCGAGTTCTTCCCTGCCGAGGAAGGTGAACCAGCGCAGGTACCGCACGACATCGGCGTCGGCGGTGTTCACGAAGTACTGGTACCAGGCGTAGGGGCTGGTCAGTTCGGGGTCGAGCCACAGGCTGCCGCCGCCGGTGGACTTGCCGAACTTCTTGCCGTCGGCCGAGGTCACCAGGGGAACGGTGAGCGCGTGCACGTGCGCGCCGTCGACGCGGCGGTTCAGTTCGACGCCGGCGATGATGTTGCCCCACTGGTCGGAGCCGCCGACCTGCAAGGTGCAGCCGTATTCGCGGCGCAGCTGCAGGTAGTCGTTGGCCTGCAGCAGCATGTAGCTGAATTCGGTGTAGGAGATGCCGTCACCCTCGAGCCGCCGCTTGACGGTGTCGCGGGCGAGCATGACATTGACCGAGAAGTGCTTGCCGACGTCGCGCAGGAAGTCGACGGTCGACAGCGAGCCGGTCCAGTCCATGTTGTTGGCGATCACCGCGCCGGTCGGCGAATCGTCGAGGTCGACGAAGCGCTCGAGCTGGGAGCGGATGCGCTGGGCCCACTCGGCGACGGTATCGGTGGAGTTCATGGTGCGTTCGCCGACGTCGCGGGGGTCACCGATCAGGCCGGTGGCCCCGCCCGCGAGGACGATCGGCCGGTGACCGGCCCGCTGGAAACGCTTCAGCGCGAGCAGCGGGACGAGGTGCCCCGCGTGCAGGCTGGCCGCGGTGGGGTCGAAGCCGGCATACAGGGTCAGCGGCGCGGCAGCGGCTGCCGCCCGCAACTCGTCCAGGTCGGTGGACTGCGCGATCAGGCCGCGCCAGGTCAGTTCGTCGAAGATGTCGCCGGTCACGGTGCTCCATCTTTCCGTACTCGTTCCACCGCCCGCGCGCAGGCCGGTCGGTCTCGGGCCGACTGCGTGCTCAGACCCGCACGCGGGTGATCCAGGCGGCGAGCTCGGCTTCGACCTCGTCGCGGTTGACCTCGTTGAGCACCTCGTGGCGGGCGCCGGGGTAGATCCGGTACGTGATGTCGGACAGGCCCGCGTCGCGGTAGCGCTGGACCAGCTGGTCGGACAGGCGGGTGCCGTCGTTGAGCGGATCCTGGTCGCCGACCATCACATACACCGGCAGGTCGGTGCGCACGGTGCCTGGATTGTTCAGGCGCTGGTACGCGGTGGCCGCGAGCTGCGCCATATTGGTCTCGTCGATGGCGAAGCCGCACCAGGGGTCGGCGAGGTAGGCGTCGACCTGTGCTTCGTCGCTGCTGATCCAGTCCGCGTCGGTGCGCGTCGGCTGGAATCCGGCGTTGAAGAACGCGATCAGGTCGCCACCCGCGGCCGCGATGTTGTCGAAGAGCCCGTCCACCGCCGTCGACCCGCACAGCACGACCTCGTCGACCAGCGCGGAGTGGTCGAGGAGGTACTGCTGTACCGCGAAGGAACCGAGGCTGTGCCCGAACAGGGTGACCGGCAGCCCGGGATGACGTTCGCGCAGCAGCTCGGTCAGCGTCACCAGATCGGCGACCAGCAGGTTCCAGCCGTCGTCGCCGAGCTTTCCCGGCTCGGAGAACATGCTGTAGCCGTGGCCACGATGGTCGCCGGCGTAGACGACGTAGCCGAGGCCTGCCAGTGTCGTGGCCAGGTGGCTGTAGCGGTCGGAGTGTTCACCCATGCCGTGCGCGATCTGCACCACGCCCACCGGTTCGGCAGTGGCGGGCAACCAGCTCCGGACGTGGATGGTGATGCCGTCACTGCTGGTGAAGGTGAACACGGATACTCCTGTGGAAGGCGTCGGGCATGTGGACATCGATCGTCGCACCGGAAGTGGCCATGACCCCATAGGATTCGCCAACGAGTTCCGCGGCGTGACCTTGTGTCCGCGGACAAACCCACCGTGTCCGCGGACGCCGGAAATCGCCGGACCTGTTCGGCCCGGCGATGCTCAGCGCGGTCGGTGACTCACCGAATCAGCGAGGTGACGCTCTCGCGGCGCTCGTAGGCGATCCAGGCGAAGATCCCGGCCAGCACCAGCGGGAAGATCGCCATCTCGGGCTTGTCTGCGATGAAGGCCTGCGTCGCGGCGGCCAGCACGGTGAGCACCGACAGACCCGCGGCGGCCAGGGCGCTGAGCCGCGGCACCATCAGGCCGATACCGCCGGCCACCTCCGCGACTCCGATGAAGATCAGCAGCCCGAAGGGGATGGTCAGGTTCTCGGGCGGGTTGTCCATCAGCATGTTCGGGATGACGAGCTTCGGGCCGCCCGAGGCGATGATGAAGAACAGGCCGAGCACCACCTGCAGGGTCCACAGAACGCGGTTGCGGATCTTGCCGGGACGGTAGACGGCGGCGCTGGCGATGGTGGCGGTGGTGGTCATGTCGTGTCCTTCGGGTCGGTCGCGCTCGGTGGGTAGCGCGTTCACCAGATAGGACGTGGCCCGCGTAGCGAATTCATCGCCGCCGCGAAACTTTTCTCACGACCGGTTCGGGCGCACGTGGACTGCGCCGGTAAGTGGACACCGCGGGCGAGGCGGGCAGCCAGAACCGCCACGCGATGTCGGCGGCCACACTCACCCCCACGCGCGGCCCCACGGCGATCTCGGCCTGCGGGACAGCCGCATTCAGCTCGAGCCGAATCTCGGAGTACGGGTCGAACAGCTCGGTTCCGTAGTCGTCGAAGGTGAAAGCCAGTGCGCTGCCGAGGTTTCCGGGACCGCGAGCCAGGTCGACATCGGAACGCGCGGCCGGGCGGCGGGCGCGGGCGAGATCGTGGCCCGCGATGACCTCACCCGCCCGGAGCAGCACTGCCGAGGCGGCACCGTCGAATCCGGTGGTCACATTCGCGCAGACGTGGATCCCGTACGAGCGGTACACGTAGAGCCGCCCGGCCGGACCGAACATCACCGCGTTGCGGGCGGTCGGCCCCGGCCAGGAATGCGCGGCGGGATCGGGCCACAGCCCCGCCGGATCGCTGCCGTAGGCCTCGACCTCGACGATGCGTACGGAGACCGGCCCCGACGACAGGGTCGCGCCGAGCAACCTGCGCGCGGCGGTGGGCGGATCGACGGCGAGTTCCTGGGCGGACACGCTCGCCATTCTGGTCCATCCGGGCGTGCGAGCAGCGCAGCGGGATTCAGCCGAGCAGGTCGGTGCCGCGGTAGAGGCCAGCCAGCTTGCCCGGGTTGACCTGGAAGCGCAGGTTCTGGATGCGGCCGTCGACGAGGTCGAAGGTGAAGGCGGCGCCGGGGTTTCCACCGAACGAGGCGAGGGTGCCCAGTTCGCCGTTGATCTCGGCGGTGCTGAGTTCGATGCCCGCCGAGGACGGTTTGGCCAGCACGCCGAGGATCCAGCGGGCGACGTGGTCGGGGCCGTGCAGTGGTCTGCGCGCCGCGGTGACGACGCCGCCGCCGTCGGACCAGCAGGTGACGTCGGGGGCGAGCAGGTCCATCAGCGCGTTCAGGTCGCCGCCAGAGCAGGCGGCCATGAACTGTTCGGTGATGTGGGCGCGGGCGGCCTTGTCGGTGTCGAAGCGCGGACGCCGCGACTGGACGTGGTTCTTGGCGCGGTGCGCGATCTGCCGCACGCTCGCCTCGGTCTTGTCGAGCGCCTCGGCGATCTCGGCGTGGGTGTAACCGAACACCTCACGCAGCAGGAATACCGCGCGTTCGACCGGGGTCAGGGTTTCCAGTACCACCAGCATCGCGGTGGAGACGGTGTCGGCCAATGCGGCGTCCTCGGCGATATCGGGTGAGGTCAGCACCGGTTCTGGCAGCCAGGGGCCGACGTAGGCCTCGCGGGTCACCCGGGCGGAGGTGAGCCGGTTCAGCGACAGGTTGGTGACGGTGCGGACCAGGTACGCCTTCGGGTGCTCGACCGCGGCGTGATCGGTGTCGTTCCATTTCAGCCAGGCGTCCTGCAGGATGTCCTCGGCATCGGTGACGGTGCCGAGCATCCGGTAGGCGGTCGAGAACAGCAGGCGGCGATGCTCGAGGAAGGGGTCCTGGTCCGGCATGGGGTCAACCATGGCGCATGCTCCGTCACTGCGGCGAGTTCGGGCGCCGGTTCGCACGAAACCCGGCGCGCGGGTGATGGCGGGCGGTCTCACGCTGTCGCGCGAGTCGCCTTGCCGCCCTTGGACAACTGGACGCTCATGGTCATCTTCTTGCTCGCCTTGAACGTCGGCACCGGGCTGCTGCTGACCATCTCCTTGTAGGTCCTGGCCGCCCAGCCGGTCAGGTAGTAGCGGCGCGGGGTGTCGTCGGCGTTGGTGAACTGGATGACCGCGTCGCGGCGGCCCAGGCTCACCGGCTGGTGGAAGTAGCCGAAGCGGAACGGCCGCACCGGCTTGCCGCGCAGCTCGGCCGCGATCGCGTCGGCGACGAAGGCGGCGGTGGGCATGCCGCTCTGGCAGGTGCCGTGGACCAGGCCCCATGCCTGCCGCACCGCGGCGGCGTCGCCGACGGCGTGAATCGTGGGGTGCGACACCGACTTCAGCGTGGGGTCGACCACGATCAGGCCGCGCTCGTCGGTCGCGACACCCGCCTCGGCGGCGAGCGGTGAGACCCGGACACCGCTGGTCCACAGGGTGAGGTCGGCGTCGATCCTGGTGCCGTCGGCGAGTTCGACCGCGTCGGGCAGCACCTTGGTGACGCGCAAGCCGGTCGCCCGGACGATCCCGAGCCGGTCCATCGCCTTGTTCAGGTACGCGCGGGCCTTCTCTCCCATCATCGCGCCCGGCTCGGTCGCGCTGATCAGGGTGACGCGCAGACCGGGGTGGCTCTCGGCGATCTCGGTGGCGGCTTCGATGCCGGTGAGCCCGCCACCGCACACCACTGCCGTGCCGCCCGCGGCGGCGAGTTCGGTGAGCTCGCCCGCGAATTCGTGGGCGAGGCGCGGATCGTTGAGCGTCCACGCGTGATCGGCGACGCCGGGGACGGTGGTGGTGTCGGTGGTGCTGCCGAGTGCGTAAACCAGTGCGTCGTAAGGAAGCTCGCCGAAGCCATCGACGTGCACCTGCCGCGCATCGGGGTCGATGGCGGTGGCCGAGCCCTGGACGAATTCGATGCCGGTGCCGTCGAGAAGTTCGGGGATGTGGTGGTTCGCGAGTTCCTGACCGGCGGCGATCTGGTGCATGCGCAGCCGCTCGGTGAACCGTACCGACGGGTTGACCAGGGTGATCCGGACGTCGAGCTTGCGCGTGCGCCGGGCGAGGCGGATCGCGGCCAGCATGCCCGTGTAGCCGGCGCCGAGGACGACGATGCGGTGCGTGGTGGTGTTCATGGCGATGCTCCTTGTCGGTGGGATGTCGATAGGACAAACGACCCCGCCGGATCGTGACAACCTCCCGATGTGACCCGCATCACATCAGAGCTCGATGCCTGGAAAACTACTGCTACCTGCGAAAACAATCAATCGATCAGGGTGCGTGCCAGGGTCCGCTGGGGGACGCTTCCCGATGTGCGACCACGGTCGGCCTCCCTACCGTCGGACCATGGCTTCCCCTTCTCGACCCGGCCGGCTGCGCCGGGTACTGCTCGGCGCCGGCGCACTCGCCCTCACCCTGGCGCTCTCGATCGCAGGCCTGGTGACCTGGACCTGGGCCGGCGCCGACATCTCCACCGTCGGCACGGAATTCACCCGCCCGCTCGCGATCCCGCCGCAGGCCGCGTCCACCGTCGAACCCGACGGCACCCGTGTGTTCTCCCTCGATATGCAGACCGGCACCACGGAATTCGAGCCCGGCCGCGCCACCGAAACCTGGGGTTTCAACGGCAGCTATCTCGGTCCGACACTGCGCGCCGCCCGTGGCGACAAGGTGCGGGTCCGGGTGCGCAACCAGTTGCCCGAGGCCTCGACGGTGCACTGGCACGGCATGCATCTGCCCGCGGCGATGGACGGCGGCCCGCACCAGATGGTCGAGGCAGGCGCGACCTGGACGCCGGAATGGACAGTCGCACAACCCGCTTCGACGCTCTGGTACCACCCGCACCCGCACGGCGCGACCGAGGACCACGTGCGCCGCGGTCTGGCGGGCATGTTCCTGATCGACGACGACACCACGCTGCCGCTGCCCGCCACCTACGGTGTCGACGACATCCCGGTGATCGTGCAAGACCTGCGCCTGCGCGGCAAACGCCTCGACGGTAGCCACACCGCCTTCCGCGATATCGGTTTTCTCGGCGACCGCACCATGGTCAACGGCACCCTCGCGCCGTACCAGGAGGTCGGCGACGAGCTGGTCCGGCTGCGGCTGCTCAATGCCTCGACCGCGCGGATCTACAACTTCGCCTTCCGCGACAGCAAGCGATTCTCGCTCATCGCCTCCGACGGCGGCCTGCTCGAACGGCCCGAATCGATGACCGCCGTGCAGCTTTCGCCCGGCGAGCGCGCCGAGATCGTGGTGCGCATGCAGCCAGGTGAGCGCGCGGTGCTGCGCAGCGAACAGCTCGACGCGGGCCTGGATTTCTGGTCCAACCGGTTCTCCGGTGGCGACGACCGGTTCGATGTGCTCGAACTCCGGGCCGCCACCACCTTGCGCCCCTCCCCCGAGCTGCCCGCCGCACTCGTCGCGCCGTCGACGCCGGACGGCTCGGATGCCGCCGTGGAACGCACCTTCGACCTCACCTTCGCCGGCATCAACGGCACTCCGATGGCGATGGATCGCATCGACGCGACCGTCACCCGTGGCACGACCGAGAAATGGATCGTCCGCAATACCGACGGGATGCCGCACAACTTCCACGTCCACGACGTGCAGTTCCGGGTGCTCGACTACGCGGGCGCGCCGCCACCACCAGCGTTGACCGGCCCCAAGGACACGATCTTCCTGCCGCCGAACACGACCGCGACGCTGGCGCTGCGCTTCGACGGACCCGCCGATCCGGACACCCCGTACATGTATCACTGCCATCTGCTCTGGCACGAGGACGTGGGGATGATGGGCCAGTTCGTGGTCGTCGAGCCAGGTCAGCAGGCCACGGCACCCCCGCGGCACGCGCATTGACTCTTGCCACGCCGACCGGGTCGCGCTAAATTCATCACGTAGTGAATTCAACACTCGATGAATTGAGGCGACCATGTCGCACACCGCACCCCCGGCCGTCCAGGTCGACGGCCTGACCGTCACACGCGGGAAACGCACCGTTCTGCACGGACTGACGCTCGATATCCCGCGCGGCTCGATCACCGGCCTGCTCGGCCCGTCGGGCTGTGGCAAGACCACCCTGCTGCGCAGCATCGTCGGCACCCAGATCGTGGAATCGGGCACGGTCACCGTGCTCGGCGACCCGGCGGGCAGTGCCGGGTTGCGCCGCCGGGTCGGTTATGTCACCCAGGCGCCGAGCATCTACCCCGACATCAGCGTCCGCGAGAACGTCGCCTACTACGCCGCGCTCTACGGCCGCGACCGCGACGACATCGAATCAGCGCTCACCGCGGTCGGTTTGCGCGAGTACGCGGACCAGCTCGGCGATCAGCTCTCCGGCGGGCAGCAGACCAGGGCGTCGCTGGCCTGCGCGCTGGTCGGCAAGCCGGAGCTGCTGGTCATGGACGAACCGACGGTCGGCCTCGACCCGGTCCTGCGCGTCGAACTGTGGAAGCAGTTCCGCGAATTGGCCGCGGCGGGAACGACATTGCTCGTCTCGAGTCACGTGATGGACGAGGCCGACCACTGCGATCGGCTACTGCTCCTGCGCGAGGGCACCCTGCTCGCCCAGCTCAGCCCCGACGAACTACGCGAACGCACCGACGAGCAGAACCTCGAGACCGCCTTCCTCACCCTGATCACGATGGGAGAGAGCGCATGACCACCATGACCCTGCGCCCCTACACCGCCACCACCGGCCGGATCCTGCGGCAGCTGCGCAACGATCACCGCACCGTGGCCATGATCCTGGTGGTCCCTGCCCTGCTGATGACGTTGCTGTACTTCATCTATCAGGACGCGCCACGCGCGCCGCACGCCCCGCTGACGATCTTCGACCGGGTCGGCATCACCATGCTCGGCATCCTGCCGTTCATCGTGATGTTCCTGATCACCGCCATCGCGATGCAGCGCGAACGCACCTCGGGCACGCTGGAGCGGCTGCTCACCACGCCGCTGCGCAAGCTGGATCTGCTGGCCGGGTACGGCAGCGCGTTCTCGCTGGCCGCCGCGGCGCAGGCCGCCGTCGCCTGTCTGGTCGCCTTCTGGCTGCTCGGCATGAACGCCGCGGGCAATCCCGGCTGGGTGATGCTGATCGCCATGGTCGACGCGATCTGCGGTGTCGCGCTCGGCCTGCTGGCCAGTGCGTTCGCGCGCACCGAATTCCAGGCGGTGCAGTTCATGCCGGTGATCGTGGCGCCGCAGATCTTCCTGTGCGGCTTGCTCGTTCCGCGGGACGAGCTGCCCGGTTGGCTGGAGGCGATCAGCAATGTGATGCCGTTGAGTTACGCGGTGGACGCGCTGCAGCAGGTGTCGCTGTATGCGGAGCCGACCGCGACCATGTGGCGCGATATCGCGGTGGTCGCCGGGTTCGCGGTCGTGGCCCTGTGTCTCGGTGCGGCTACCCTGCGTCGACGGACTCCCTGAGGAACGAGGAGAGGGACACCCATGAGTGACGGCGAATCCGGTTCGGGCACAGCCAGATCCGGCCGCACCGGGCGCAGGCCCGGCAATACCGATACGCGCGCGGCGATTCTCGACGCGGCCCGGATCCGGTTCGCCGACACCGGTTTCGACAAGACATCCATCCGGGCGATCGCCGCCGACGCCGACGTCGACCCCGCCCTCGTGCACCACTATTTCGGCACCAAGCAGCAGCTGTTCGCCGCGGTGGTGGAGTTCCCCGCCGATCCGGAGGCAACGCTGAACGCGGTCGACAACGCGCCGCTCGACGAGCTCGGGCCGACGATCGTGCGCGCGGTGGTCGGGGTGTGGGACTCCCCCGCGGGCCCCGGCGTCGTCGCGATGGTGCGCAGCATATTCGGCGGCGGCGAGATGAACCTCGCCCGCTCGTTCCTGCTCCAGGTGGTGCTGGAACGAGTCAGGGCCCGGATCGCCACCCCCGCCGACGACGGCAGGGCGCGGGTGGCACTGGCGGCCGCGCAGATGATCGGGGTACTGACCGCCCGCAAGATCGTCGGGATCGAACCGCTGGCGTCGATGCCGATCGACGACGTCGTCGCCGCCGTCGGCCCGTCGATGCAGCGCTACCTGACCGGCGATATCGGCACCGGCGGTGCGTGATTCAGCGCGAGCGCACCCGGACGATCGCGGGTGGGATGTCGCGCAGGATCGGTAGCGCGGCGAACAGGGGCATGGTCGTGGCGAGCGGACCGTGTGAGGGTCCGTAGGAGCTCACCGTCACCTCCTCGACCGCGGGGCTCCACGAGCGGAGCAGCGCGGCGATCTTGCTCCGCTCGACGCCCCACGGCATCGGCGGGGCGGTGTAGTCCGGCGTCTTGTGGAATCCGCGCATCGTCTTGCGGGAGAACCACGGTGGGATGGTGTCGAACATCAGCTCGACGCCGGGGAAGCGTTCCAGGATCACGGTGACGAGGCGGCGCACGTCGTCGGGTTCGAAGTACATGAGAAGTCCCTGCGCTGTGACGAATACGCCGTGCGTGGGATCGACGTCGTTGAGCCAGGTCAGATCGAGCGCGCTGATCGGCAGGTACCGGCACCGCCGCGACGGCGGCAGGAATCGGCTGCGGATCTCGATCGCCTCGGGGACATCGACGCACAGCCAGTGCACCGCGCCGTCGTCGCAGCGCTGGAACTGGGTTTCCAGCCCGGCGGCGAGTTCGACGACGGTCGCGCCGGGATGGTCGGCCAGCCACGGGCGCAGCGCCTCGTCGAAGCGGGCCGACCGCACAGCGTGGGTGCCGTCGGGTGGGCCGAAGGTTCGCGCGTAGTCGAATGCGATGGTGTCGTAGAGGCGTTCGCAGTCGGGATCGGTGAGGACCGCGTCGGCGCGTTTCACCTCCGACCCGCGGTTGTGCAGGGTCCAGAGCATGGTCAGCGGAATGCCGCTCAGGGCTACATCGTCGGACATCGGAGGCACCTTCTTGCGCTCGCCGGACGAAATCGATGTCACCGTCACGGGGCGGCGACTGAGGTAACCCTAACTCCGAAGCGGGGCCTTTGGGGACCCTACGTTCGGCGCGCCGGTCAGGACTGGGCGGTGAAGAACTCGTGTTCGGCGTCGGTGACGTCGCGCGCCTCGTCGATCAGCAGCACCGGGATGCCGTTGTCGATCGGATAGGCGCGGCGCAGACGCGGGTTGTAGAGCACGCTCGCGTCCGATTCGGTCCGCACCAGCTGCAGCGGGCCCTTGTCCTGGGGGCAGGCCAGCAGGCTGAGCAGGGTTGCATCGATGGTGGATTCGTGCGCCATGGGCCTAACCTACCGCGCCCGCCGGAACGAGATGTAGCGGTGCCCGAAGAAGCTGAGCACCGCGACCAGACCCATCACGATCACCGAGGCGGGTGCGGCCGGGAAGTCCAGTCCCGTCACCGCCAGCTCCACCAGGATGACGTTGAGGACCAGGCCACCCACGTTCACGCCGCAGAAGGCGACGAAGTCGCGCAGCAGGTGCCCGCGGACCCGGAACACCAGGGTGCGGTGCAGCACGAACGCGACGACCGTGCTCACCGCGTAGGCCGCGACCACCGCCAGACCGGGCCTGCCGTCACCGAACACACCCAGCCAGAACACGGCCAGCGCCATGCCGAGCAGGGTGTTGAACCCGCCGACGATCGCGAACGCCAGCTCCTGGCGTTTGACGATCCGCAGCAGCGGGCCCGGCGTCTCGAGCACGCCGTGGGCGGGCGCCACCTCGGCGGTCATCGCACCGCGTCCGCGAGCTCGGCGTCACCGTCGGGGATCGATTCGACCGCGGGGGCCGCCTGCTCGTCGTCCTCGGGTTTGCGCCCGCGCACGTACAGCCACTGCAACAGCGCGAGGCCGAGCAGACCGAGGCCGATCGCGGCGCCGCCGATCTTCCAGCCTGGCGGGCGCCAGGTCAGTTCGAGGTCACCGTTGCGGGTGCCCGCGGGGATGTCGACCGCGACGAAGCTCTTGGCGACGACCGTGAACGGCACGTCCCTGCCGTCGATGCTGACCCGGTAGCCCGGCCAGCCCAGGCGCGCGAACACCACGCGGCCGCCGGTCTCGGAGTTGACCCTGACCCGGCTGGTGGTATCGGTTTCCGACACCGACACCGCGGTACCGCCCTCGACCGCCGAGACGCGGCCGTTGCGGGTGGAGATCAGGCCGTTCTCGCGTTCGAGCACCGCGATGTACTTCTCGTGGCCGGGGTAGTCGACCCACTTCCAGCCCGCGGGCGCCTCCTGGTCGCGGGCGTCCGGGTAGAGCGCGCGCTGGAGCACGACGCGGTCGACGTTCATCAGATCGACGATCGTCTTGCCGGTGGACGGTTCGACCGCGAACGCGCGCCGGTAGGCGTCGGGGCAGACGCTGGTGTCCCAGCGCATGCAGAGCATGTCGCCGAACCAGTAGTGCCCGTTCGGGGTGTACCCGCTGACATAGGTGAGCTCGAGATCCTTGGCGTAGTTGCCGAACACCAGCGAGCCGTAGGCGCCGTCGAGCGTGCGCTCCCCCGGCTGGATCAGCGCGCGATCACCCAGTTGCAGGGTGGTGCCCGCGAAATCGGGGAACGCCGCCATCGCCGCGCCGCGGTCGCTGGGCAGGTTCCAGCTCATCGGGGTCGGTTGCGCGCGGTCGACCTGGAAGTACGCGATCGGGAACACCGCGACGATAGCCAGCGCGACCGCCGCCGAGGTGCCCTTGTTCACCGCGAGCCACACCACCCCGGCGCCGAGCGCGGCGAGGATCAGCGCGGCCACCACGTGCACAACCCAGTTGTGCGGATCGGCCGAGAACGACCGCACCCACAGCAGCCCGATCAGCACCGCGGCGGCGATGCCGCGCGACCGCCAGTCCTTGAACGTCGCGAACCGGCCGAGCAGCACGCACACCAGCAGCAGCAGACCCAGCGCCACCATCGGCAGCACGCGGGCAGGCCAGCGCAGCGGTCCGATCGTGCCGGGACCGGCGGTCCACATGAGCGCGGCGATCGCGAACAGCGCGATCCCGCTGAGCTCGCGCCAGGCGTCGCGCGCCTTACCCCAGTCGATGAACGCCAGTGCCGGGATCAGGAACCAGGCGATGTAGACCACCGGCAGCGGCTGCACATAGCCCCACCACGAGGTGAACGCGGGCAGCGTCGACGGCAGGCTCGCGTTCAGCGATTCCGACCACGGCACGGTGAGGAACTGGTCGTTGTTGATCTGGGCGGTGCCGCGCCAGGTCACCTTGGCCGAGAGCATGCTGGGCAGATAGGTCGCCAGCCCGGCCAGCGCGGCCAGACCCGAGACCAGCAGCAGTTTCAGCGAAGGCCGCCAGGTCTTCTGGTAGATCAGCTCGCCGACCGCGACCGCGCCGATCATCAGACCGGCCTCGACCGCGGGGAAGATGTACTGCACCGAGATCGCCAGGTACAGGTAGACGAACACCGGGATCGGCCCGCCGCTACCGCGCGCGTAGCGCACCCCCGACGCCCACGCGTGCACCATCCACGCGGTGCCGGTGAACGCGGTCATCCAGCTGGCCTCGTCGAAGAACAGCAGCCAGCCGGTGAACGGGATCGAGACGCCGGCCAGCGCCGCCCACTGCACCTTCGAGCCATACGCCAGGCAGATCCGGTAGACGCCGAGGCCGAGGATGATCGCGAAGATCAGCTTCACCACGGTCGCGTACAGCACGAGATTGCCGACCGACGGCGCGATCAGATCGATCAGCAGCTGCGGCGGATTCAGCAGTCCCGCTTCTTCGATCGAATAGTTTCCGGCCATCCAGTGCTCGGGCACCATCACCGGCAGATCACCGTCGCGCAGCCGTCTGCCGAGCATCACCCACAGCGGGACGTACTGGGATTCGGTGTCGTCGGTGTAGAAGTGCCTGGCGTTGGCGAGCAGAACCGCGCCATAGCCCGCGATCACTCCGAGGGAGGTGATCAAGCCCCACAGGTACACGGCACGACGGGGAGGGGTTCTACTTTCCACCACGAGGACCAGACCCTACAGGCAAGCGCCCACATCGGCACCGCCGCACGGCACATCCGCCGCGTACCCGCGGCAGGCGCCCGAGCAGCGCCACGGGCCGCCATATTCCGATGTTAAAGTGCGCTCACTGTTGGGTTTCTCCACGCGCTCGCCCTCATACCCCGAAAGTCGACGATGCCGATTCCTTCCGCACATTCGTCCCGACCCGGCGCAGTCCTGCGTGCCGGTGCGCCCGCCCGCGACGGGTCGAGCCCGGTGCATTCGGTGTCGGTGGTCGTCCCGGTGTATCGCGGCGAGGAGACGATCGCGGCGCTGGTCGCCGAGCTGGATCGGCTGACCGGCCCGTCCACCTCGACCGGCGGCGCCCGCTTCGCGGTCGAGGAGATCATCCTCGTGCACGACAACGGCCCCGACCGTTCGGATGTGGTGCTGCAAGAACTGGCAGGCGCCTATCCACAGGTTCGGCCGGTGTGGCTGAGCCGCAATTTCGGTCAGGACGCGGCGACGATCGCGGGAATGGCGGCGGCGCGGGGCGACTGGATCGTCACGATGGACGAGGACGGTCAGCACGACCCGGCGTTCATCGCCGATTTCCTCGACGCGGCGCTGGCCTCGCGCGCGGATCTGGTCTATTCGAAGCCGACGAATACCCGACCGCACGGTTTCCTGCGCAACATCACCTCGCGCGGCTCGAAGATCGTGCTGGCGACGGTGTTCGCGTTCCCGGATTCGACGCGGTTCGAGAGCTTCCGGCTGATCCGCGGCGATATCGGCCGTCAGCTGGCCGAGGTCGCGGCCAACGGCGTGTATCTGGATGTGGCGCTGACCTGGGTGGTCGGCAATGCCGTTCAGGTGCCGGTGGTGTTGCGCGCCGAGGGCCGCGAGGAGTCCGGCTACAACTATCGCCGCCTGTTCTCACTGTTCTGGAAGATGGTGCTGTGCAGCGGCACTCGCGGTCTGCGCCTGGTGAGCATGCTCGGGGTGACGCTGGCGCTGGCGGGCGTGATCATGGCCGGGGTGGTCATCGTGCAGGCGCTGACGCAGGACAATCACGATCCCGAGGGCTGGGCGTCGATCATCGTCGTGCTGCTGCTGTGCTCGGGGGCGACGCTGTTCTCGCTCGGCCTGATCGCGGAATATCTCGGTGTGGCCCTGCACATCCTGGTCGGCAAGCCGCTGTACCTGACCGTCGAGACCCCGACACCGCGCCCGGATACGATGCATGCGCCGGCCGTGAACCATCGAGTCGACGCCGCGGTCCCGGCAGCCGCGACGGAGAAGGGTCACCACGAGTGAGCGACCGGATCATCTTCAGCAGGCCGTTCCGCGCTGCCGCTGAACGCGCCAATCTGCTGACCGTGCTCGATTCCGATCACAGTCACGGCGACGGTCAGTTCACCAAGTCCGCGACGGCCAAGATCAAGGCCATCACCGGCGCCGGGCACGCGCTGCTCACCACGTCGTGCACGCACGCGCTGGAGCTGGGCGCGCTGCTGCTCGAGCTGGGCCCCGAGGACGAGGTGATCGTCCCGAGTTTCGCGTTCACCTCGGCGGCGACCGCGATGGCGCTGCGCGGTTCGACCTGTGTGTTCGTCGATATCGACGAGACGACCGGCAATATCGATCCGGCGGCCGCGGCGGCCGCGATCACCGACCGCACCAAGGCGATCGTGGTCATGCACTACGGCGGTGTCGCCGCGGACATGGAGCCGTTGCTCGCGCTGGCCGCCCAGCACGGTGTGGCGATCATCGAGGACAACGCGCACGGCCTCGGTGGCACGTGGCGCGGCAGGCAGCTGGGCACCATCGGCACTCTGGGCACGCAGAGCTTCCACGACACCAAGAACGTGCACTGCGGCGAGGGCGGCGCGCTGCTGCTCTCGGACGAGATCCTGATGGGCCGCGCGGAGATCATGCGCGAGAAGGGCACCGACCGTGCCCGTTTCCTGCGCGGCCAGGTCGACAAGTACTCCTGGCAGGACATCGGCTCCAGCTACCTGCCCAGCGAGCTCAACGCGGCGGTGCTGGACGCACAGCTGGCCGAGTTCGACACCATCCAGCAGCAGCGTCACCGCGTGTGGGATACCTACGCGGCCGCACTGCCGGACTGGGCGGCCCGCAACGATGTGCGCCCGATGACGGTGCCCGCCGATCGCGGCCACACCGCGCACCTGTTCTACCTGCGGATGCCGACCGAGGAGAGCCGTGACGACATCATCGGTCATCTCGCCGAGCGTGGCATCGTGGCGCCGTTCCACTACATCCCGCTGGATTCGAGCCCGGCCGGCCTGAAATACGGCCGCACTCCGGTGCCGTGCACACGGTCGGCGAATTTCTCCGCGACGATCGTGCGGCTGCCGCTGTGGCCGCTGCTGAGCGACGCGCAGCTGACCCGCGTGATCGACGCGGTCACCGAATACCAGGTGTAACCCGGCCCCGAGCTGTCGCTCCAGTGGGGTGGCCGGCTCACCGCCGTCCACCCCACTCGCCCGTCAGCTACCGCCGAACAACGCGGCGGCACCGGCGTCGGTGAGCACCTCGTAGGCGTCGGTCTCCCGGTTGTAGATCCAGGTGCGCGGACCAGCCTTGGGCAGACCGGCGGACTGAACCGCCGTGGCGGAGGGCCGGAAGCTGGTGCTGCGTGGGATCTCGTCGACGACGTAGACCAGATCGGGCCGCTGATCGCGGGCCAGTGCCCGCATCGCCTCGGTGACATCGCCCGGTTCGATCTTGAAGCCCTTGCGCACGCTCAGCGCGGCGGCGGCCAGGATGCCCGACGGGGTGTTCAACCCGTACGCGACTTCCATGTCGACGGGGGTGATGTCGTTGAGCACGTCCACGATCGGCTGGGTGAACACCGGACCGCGGGCGGTGCGGATCACCGTGTCGCGGCGGTCGACGAGCCAGTAGTCGCCGTCGCTGTCGCGCCGGAACAGGTTCTCCGTCGGCCACCAGGCATCGCCGGCCCGAAAGACCCCGCGCAGCCCGCCGTCGGACAGGTCACCCCCGTCGACCGACTTGCCGAGCAGCAGCCCCGGCTCGTTGTCGGCGCAGCGCCGCGCGAAGCCGTCGTCGCCGACGAGGATCTGCTCGGTGACCGGGTCGTAGGCGACCAGCTCGACATGCGCGGTGCCGGGCACCGGCCTGCCCTTGGACCCGATCTTGGCGCCGGGCACATTGGCCAGCACCACGTCGCCGTCGATCGAGGCGTAGAACTCGAGCACCCTGGCCGGGACGAACTGCTCGACGGTGCGCCGCCACAGCCCGGCGGGCATGCCGGAGCCGATGAACAGCCGGATCGGATGGTTGTGGCCCGCCGGGAAGACCTGCGCG
The DNA here is from genome assembly GCF_053608285.1 of Nocardia sp. NPDC055053. Lineage (NCBI taxonomy): Bacteria > Bacillati > Actinomycetota > Actinomycetes > Mycobacteriales > Nocardiaceae > Nocardia > Nocardia sp. NPDC055053. The sequence continues at coordinate 17,424 of NZ_JBSGVD010000010.1, forward strand.
TCGAGCAGGTCGCGCAGCATCGTCCAGGTGTAGGTGACGACGGTGACGCCGTAGCGATGCACTTCCTCGGCGAAGCGGCCCGGCTCCATGTCCATCGGCCTGGCCAGCGCGATCCGGCTGCCACCGGCGATCGCCCCACCGAGACTCACCAGCAGTCCCGACGAATGATGCAGCGGCGCAAGACAGTACACGGTGTCGCGGCGGTCGAGGTCGGCCGCGCTCGCGGTCCCGAACGCCGACAGCGCCCACCGATGGTTGGTGATGTACTTGGCCTCGAGCCGGTCACCGGTGCCGATGACGAGGATGAACGCGAGCTCGCGCGCCAGGCCCGGGTTCGGCCGGAACCAGGCGGGCACCCGCACCTTGGACGGATCGATCTGCTCGAGGTCGATCACCCGATCGCCGGTCGGCACCGCCAGCTGCCTGGTGTCACCGCCGCCGAGCACCAGCACCCGCGCGCCGGTCGCGGCGGCGGTGCGCAGGTTCTCCGGGTCGGTGATCAGCGTCTGCACGCCGGTCAGCTCCATGGCCCGGTCCAGTTCGGCGCCGGGCGCGAGCAGCACCGCGACGGCACCGAGGCGCGAGAGCGCGGCAACGGCGGCCAGCGCACTGGGCCTGGTCTCCATCACCACGCCGACCCGGTTGGCCGGCCGGATGCCGACGGAGATCAGCCCGCGCACGACATTGTCGATGCGGACCTCGACCGCGGCATTGGTGTGCACCCGGTCGTCGAAGAGGAACAGATCCTTCTGCGGCGCCCGCTTGGCGTGCTCATTGAGCAGCTTGCCCAGCGAGATCCGGGTGTGCGGCTGGATCATCCCGAGCCGGGTCAGCCGCGGCAGGGCGCGCGCGGCCTCCCCCGCCATCTCGACCGATCCGCGAATCGTATTGCTGGCGATACCTTCCAGCGCCTTGCCGACACCGGCACCGGCCTCGGCCAGGGTGGCCGCGGTGTGCACCACCCGGGTCGCCGCGGTGCGGGGCGCGTTGCTCGGCACGTGCTCCTGCATCGGGACGATCTGCTCGGGCAGGGTGCCGTCGCCTTCCATCCACGAGATCCACTCGCGCACCATCGGCCAGGTGTGGTTGGTCGCGGTCGAACCGGCGACGAGCCCGAAATGCCCTGCCACCAAGCTGGCTTCGTACACCTCGGCATTCGGCGCGGCCCGCACGATGCCGCGCACCGCGGCGGGCTGACCGATGTCGTCGACCTCCCCGACGAACGCCAGGATCGGGCACTTCAGCTCAGCGAGCGAGATCGGGTGATCGCGGATCACGAAGCCGCCCAGCATCATCCGGTTGTGCGCGACGAACTGCTTGAGCAGATCGGCGACCGCGGGACCCGAATACCCCACCCAGCCATCATTGTTGAGGAAGCGGCGCTGACGTTCCTTGGGCAGCAATGCTTCCCGGTCGTGCAGCTGCAGCAGGAAGTCGATCCGCGACTTGGCGGTCTTGACCGGGTCCAGCATCTGGAAGCCGATGCGCACCATCGATTCGGTGATCGGCAGCCGGTGCATCACGTGGTCGGCCAGGAAGTCGGCGACCTCGGACACCATGCCGTAGGGCAGCCCGAACGGCATGCCGGCGACGATGTCGACCGGACTTCCGAAGGTCACGATGGAGGCCACACCCTTGCCGTACCGGTAGGCGGTGGTCTGGTAGGCGAACATGCCGCCCTGTGAGTAGCCCATCAGGTGCACCTGCGCGCCGGTGGCCTCGCAGACGGTGTCGATGGCCGAGTTCACCGCAAGCACATGGTCGGCCAGGTCACGTTCCCAGCCGCCCTCCTCGGTCGCGGGCGAACCGAAATCGATGACCCAGCAGTCGATTCCGCTCGCGTGCAGGATACCGACGGCGCCACCCGCCGCGTTCACGTCCCAGATATCGGCGTTCACCATCAACGGCGGCACGAGCAGCGCCACCGGACGGCCCGCCGAAGTGTCGTCGGGGAAGTAGTGACGCAACCGATACATGCGTCTGCGCTCGACGACCTCGAAGGGCGAGGACTCGACATCGTGCGCCAATCCGCCGAAGCGGATCACCTCCAGCCCGTTCTGCGCGGTAGCCAGCAACCGCTGCATAGAACCGACCACACCTTTTGGACTGATATCCACCGTTCCCACCTGGCCTACCCTGCTGAAAGTGACACACCTCACACACCCCGATGTGCTCATATGAGCTAACCACACCGGACCTCCATTATGTGTCGCCTGTGACAGGCCGCATGTTCCGGCGATTCGGGTCACACCCGCTGTTCAGTGGCCCATCACGGTGACGTCGACGCCGTCGAACCGTAGACCACGCCGCCGACGGTGAGCACCATCGCGACGGTCTCGTTCCAGCCGGGCTCGGGGCCGGAGGCCCGCTGGACGGTCTGCCTGCCGAGCAGAATCGCCGCCACCGCGAGACCGACGGCGGTGCCGGTGCCGAGGAGACCGCGCAATCGCCTCCCGCGCAACGGATCTCCCGGTCACAGCCATGTTTTCCCGATTTTCCCGCGCACGGTCGCCTCGACGCCCTACCATCGTTCTCGTCCGGAACGCACTGGCACGCATCAAATTTCGTGTAATACCGTTTCACAAGCCCGGTTTCTTCCGCGCAGGACCATTCGATTCGCATCGTTACCCACCCCCAGCCTGTCGCGCATCGTCGCGCCGCACAGGCCGATCGGCCGTGCCGATATCCGCCTCGAGGTGAGGAACTTCATGACCATCGAAATGCCGCTGCCCACAGACAATTCCGTTCGCAAGAGCCTCAGCACCACTGCGGCGCAACAGCTGGCGCACACCACCAAATCCGAGCCGCAGATGCAGGGGATCAGCTCCCGCTGGCTGTCGCGCGCACTGCCGTGGGTGCAGGTCGCGGGTGGTATCTATCGCGTCAACCGCCGGCTCACCCACACCGTCGGCAACGGTGAGGTCGAGTTCGTCGTCGACGGCTCGCGCGCCAGGGTGATCCCGCAGGAATTGCGCGAACTGCCCGCCCTGCGCACCGTCGACGACGACGAGTTGCTGCGCCCGCTCGCCGACAATTTCGTGCAATACGATCTCGATCCCGGCGCCGTCGTCGCCGAATTCGGTAACCCGATGGATCAGGTCATTCTGGTCGTCCACGGAAAACTCGCCCGGCTTGGTTCCGGTGAATACGGCGAGGCGACGAAACTCGGTATGCTCTCCGGCGGCGACTACTACGGCGAGGATATGCTCACCGACCCGTCGGCGATCTGGCCGGACACCGTGAAGACGGTGACCAAGACGACCATTCTCTGCCTGCCCAGACAGGCATTCGAACAGTTCCTCGACATGAATCCCGCCTTGGCACGGATCCGCACCGAGGCCGCCGAGGCGCCACGTCGGACGCAGAATTCCAAGGGCGAGGCCGATATCGAGATCTCCTCCGGCCATTCCGGCGAACCGTTGCTCGAGGGCACCTTCGTCGACTACGACGCCAGCCCTCGCCAATACGAACTCAGCCTGGCCCAGAGCGTGCTGCGGATTCACACTCGCGTCGCCGATCTGTTCAACGACCCGATGAACCAGGTCGACCAGCAGCTGCGTCTGACGGTCGAAGCGCTCTACGAGCGGCGCGAGCACGACCTGGTGAACAATCCCGAGTTCGGCCTGCTGCACAATTGCGATCTCAAGCAGCGCATCACCACCGAATCGGGCCCGCCGACTCCCGACGACATGGACGAGCTGCTGAGCATGCGCCGCGGCACCAAGTTCTTCCTCGCCCATCCCAAGGCGATCGCGGCGTTCGGCCGTGAATGTTCGCGCCGCGGACTGTATCCCGATCCGGTCGAGTTCCAGGGCTCCCGGGTTCCCGGCTGGCGCGGGGTGCCGATCCTGCCGTGCGGCAAGATCCCGGTGAACGGCACCCAGACCACCTCGATCATGGCCATGCGTATCGGCGAGAAGGATCAGGGTGTCGTCGGATTGCATCAGACCGGCATTCCCGACGAGTTCGAGCCGAGTCTGAACGTCCGGTTCAAGCAGATCGACGATCAGTCGATCATGTCGTACCTGGTGAGCTGCTACTACTCGGCCGCCGTCCTGGTCCCCGACGCGCTCGGCGTACTCGACGACGTGCTCGTCGCGCGCCGGGCCGACTGATCGGCGCGGGCCGTGTCGATCCTCACCAGGGCAGCGGCCCCGCACGCCGGCACCGAGCTCGCCGCGACGGTGGCGGCCCTGCTGCACGACGCGACGGCGCCTGCCGAGCTGTTCCCCCGGCTCGGTAGGGCGGCAACCACACTCCCCCACCGGATTTCGCCGCCGAAGCTGTCCGCCCCCGAACCGCGATACCTGCTCGGGCCCACCGGGATCGGCACGACCTCGCTGTGGCGGGCCGCACCACCTACCCCGCAAGCCGGTGCACGGCAAGCGATTCCGCCGCTCTACTGTCCACCACCCGAACGCGACGATCCAGCTCTGGCCGAGGCCGTGAATGTCGGCCTGCTCGCCTGGGCGGCCGAAATCGGTCTCTACGAGGGCCGTCTCGACGAGCTGGGCAAGGCCGATTTCGGCAGGCTGATCATGCTCGCTCATCCCGATTGTGACGACCCCGACCTGCTCCTCGGCGCCGCCCGTTGCGCGGTGGCCGAATGGTCGGTCGACGACTACTACTGCGAGGAGGACGCCCCTGGCGACACCGCACCCGACGGAACACCGTCCAGCGCCGCCGCCGAACTCGGGCCGCGGCTCGAACTCGCCGCCGCCGCCATGGACCCGGCCCATCTGCCCGCGCGGTACGCGCCCCGGCTCGAACAGGCCATGCGGGCCGATCCGATCCTGCGCGCGTTCCGCACGTCGTTCGCGCACCTGGCGGGGTACGCGAGCCCGGCGCAGCTGGCCAGGCTGCGCACCGAGATCGCGGGCTGGTTCATCGCGCTCGGCGCCGAGGCAGGCTGGCGCGCGGCCGACCGGATGCCACCGGTCTGGGAGTACCTGACCAACCGTCAGCCGCACAGCTTCCTGCCGTGCATGGCGCCGATCGACGCCGTCGGCGGCTACGAACTCGGCGCTCCCGAGTACACCGATCCGGCCGTCCGGCGGGTCGTCACCACTGCCGCACTGGCCGCGCAGATGGTGAACGACCTGTATTCGATGGCGCGCGAGGACCTTTCGGGAGGCAGGGAATTCAATCTGCCGACGGTCCTCGCAGCCGAGGAGGGCTGCAGCCGCGCCGACGCGGTCCTGCGGACCGCGCAGATCCACGACGAGCTGATGCACCGCTTCGAACGGGAAGCGGCCCCGCTCGCCGCAGCGGGCTCACCCCAGCTGCGCCGCTTCCTGGCCGGCCTGTGGGCCTGGATGGGCGGCAATCGCGCCTGGCACGCCGACAGCCGCCGCTACCACGACATCGCACCACGAGAGGACGACCGATGACCATCGCGAACCCCCGCACCGACCGCACCGTCCTGCGCACCACCTACCAGCGTTCGGTCGCTGCGTACTGGAACAACAACCCCAACGACGATCGGGTCAACACCAAACTGGGCGAGGTCGACGGTCTCTACCACCACCACTACGGCATCGGCGCGCCCGACTGGTCGGTCATCGAGGGCCCCGAGCAGACCAGGCAGGACCGCCTCGTGCGCGAACTGCACCGGCTCGAGACCGCCCAGGCCGACTACCTGCTCGACCATCTCGGCCCCATCCAGCCCGCCGACCGCCTCGTCGACGGCGGCTCGGGGCGCGGCGGCACCAGTTTCATGGCCGCGGAACGCTTCGGCTGCCAGGTCGACGGTGTCTCCATCTCCGAGTACCAGGTCGGCTTCGCCAACGACCAGGCCGAGACCCGTGGTGTCACCGACCAGGTCCGGTTCCACTTCCGCAACATGCTCGACACCGGCTTCGCCGACGAGTCCGTGCGCGGCATCTGGACCAACGAGACCACCATGTATGTCGATCTGTTCGACCTGTTCGACGAATTCTCCCGGATCCTGGAACCCGGTGGCCGGTATGTGTGCATCACCGGCTGCTCCAACGACGTCACCGGTGGCCGGTCGGCCTCGGTCAGCTGGATCGACGCGCACTACGGCTGCATGATCCACCCACGCAGCGAGTACTTCCGCGCGCTGTCCGACAACGGCCTGATCCCCACCACCGTCGTCGACCTCACGCCCGACACCATCCCGTACTGGGAGCTGCGCACCCATTCCGAGCTCGCCACCGGCGTCGAGCAGCCGTTCCTCACCGCCTACCGCGAGGGGAGCTTCCAGTACCTGATGATCGTCGCCGATAAGGTAGCCAGGTGACCGAACAGCTCGCCGACCCGTCGACCGACCGCGAAGCCATGCCCGTCGAGCTGGTCGACGACACCGGTGTTGCGATCGGAGCGTGCTCGGTGGCCGATGCCCATCGGCCACCTGGCACGCTCCACCGCGCCTTCTCGGTACTGCTGTTCGACCGGAACGGGCACGTGCTGATCCAGCAGCGCGCCGCGGTGAAGACCCGCTTCCCGCTGCAGTGGGCCAACACCTGCTGCGGGCATCCCGCGCCCGGTCAGCCGGTGCGTGAGGCGGCGGCGATCCGGCTGCGTGAGGAGTTCGGTCTGGCAGCCGACCTCACCGAGGTCGGGACCTTCCGCTACCGCGCGGGCGACGAGACGACAGGCCGGGTCGAACACGAATACGACCACGTCCTGATCGGTGTGGTGGGCGATGTGACGCCGCAACCCGATCCGGACGAGGTCGGCGCGTGGGCGTGGATTACCCCGCACACGCTGCGGGCCGAGCTGGCCGACCACCCCGGCAGGTACACGCCATGGCTGGCCGAGGTGCTCGACATCGCCGACCACGCGCACACCGCCCGCGCATAACCCCTCCTCCTCCTTGCTGCTTGTCGAACCAGCACATTGCCTACCTACCCCAGGAGGTACAAACGGGTTTGATGCGCATATCTATATCTGTCCATGTTCAGCGTTCTTGGTGAAATCACAGGCTCGCCACAGTCGCCGACCAGGCCGAACGCGCACCCTGGACAGGGAACGATTCCGCAGAGGGTGAGTGAGGTAGCGATGGTCGAGGTCGAGATCGACGACGACACGGTGACGGTCCATGTACTCGGCGGACATCGGCTGCTCGCGCTGCGCCAGCAGGTCGTGATCGACCGCGCGGCCATCACCGGCATCACCCCCGCCGAGGTGGATCTGCGCCCGCCGTGGGTGCGCGCGCCCGGCACCTTCATCCCCGGCGTGATCGCCGCGGGCGTCTACCGGGGCAAGGGCCGGAAAGAGTTCTGGGACACCACTTTCGGCGGTAGTGCGGTGCGCATCGACCTCGACGGGCCCGATTTCACCCGTCTGGTCGTCGATGTCGACGACCTCGACGGCGTGCTGAACGCGCTGTCCGGGCAATCCGTCCGCGCCTGAACCGACCGCCCCCGCCGCTCACGAACGGCGGCGTGGCGACCGCTCCCCTCCCCTGGCGAATCGATCACCGTACCGATCGGTCCCAGGGGTGGGGTGGCATGCTCGAATGATGGGAGTTTCGACAACGCAGTCGGTGGATCGCCGTTTCGTCAGCTTGGTCGCGATGTTCGACCGCCTCTTCCGCAAACCGTCGCACGGCGGTGGCGCCCTGTGCGTGTACCTGCACGGTGAGCCGGTGGTCGATGTGTGGGCAGGCTATGCGAGCCCCGGTGTGCCCTGGGCGGCGGACACGGTGGCGCTGGCCTTCTCCACCGGAAAAGGCGTGGCCTCCACGGTGATCCATCAGCTCGCCGAGCGCGGGCAGCTCGACTACGACACCGCGGTGGCCGAGTACTGGCCCGAATTCGCCGCGGCGGGCAAAGCGCACATCACGGTGCGCGACGTGCTCACCCATCGCGCCGGCCTGCACCGGCTGCGCGGCCTGCTGCCCGGACCCGTCGACCGTTTCCTCGACGACGAGGCTGTCACCGCGGCACTGGGCGCGGCCACCCCCGACCCCCGGCACCGGATCACCAGCGGCTATCACGGCATCAGCTATGGGCATCTGGCCGCCGAGCTGGTGCGGCGGGTGACCGGGCGCGAGTTCGTCGACGTCGTCCGGACCGAACTCGCCGAACCCCTTGGCGCCGAAGAACTCTGGTTCCGGGTGCCGAAGGAGGAACGGCATCGCATCGCCACCACCTTCCCGCGTCTGCGGGCGGCGGGCATGGAGTGGGACCGGGGTTCGGACCTGCTCACCCGCACCAGGTACGCCGCCGCCGCGGAAACCACGCCCCGCGGTTTCGCCGACCTCATCGTCGACCCGCGCGTGCACGACTCGGTGATGCCCGGCGTGAACGGCGTTTTCTCGGCCCGTGCCCTGGCCCGCGTCTACGCCGCACTCGCCAACGGCGGCGAACTCGACGGGACCCAAATTCTCGACCCCGGCTCGATCCGCCGCGTCGCCACCCGCCAGGTCTTCACCCCGGACTACGTGCTGGCCTTCCGCATCCCGTGGGCCCTCGGTTTCCACGGTGTTCCGATGAAACCGTCCAAGGCCGACCCGATTTCGGCCTTCGGCCACTTCGGCCTCGGCGGTTCCGGCGCCTTCGCCGACCCCGAGACCGGCCTGTCGCTCGCCTTCGTCACCAACCGCCTCGGCGGCAAACTGACCCCACTCGGCGACGCCCGCCTCACCCGCCTCGGCACCACCGCTCACAACATCGCGAAAGCCGACGGGCTCCGCTGAGACCCGGTGCGACGTCGCCCGCACCCAGCGCGCTCGCAACACCGCGACACGACGCATAACCGGCTGACCAGGCTGTTGTGATCGGTTTCCGGGATGTAGCCTGGTGCGTGCTTTCTGATGATTGTTCTCGACTCTGACACCTTCGACTCGAGGAGTGCACAGATGGCGAACGACCAGCAGGGCTCAGCGACTGATCGAGCAACTCGGCAGCTCCGGTGACACGCTCGACATGTCGAGTGGATGCGGGCGCCGTACTGCCGCTGTGTGTCGTGATCGATAGCCGACTCGAGCAGATCGAGCGAGCGCACGCCCGACTCACGCCGATCCTGCACCGCCTGTGGGGCGACAATTCCGCGGTCTGGCCGATCGAACTGGCGGTACGCGAAGCGGTGGTCAACGCGATCGAACACGGTGGCGCCGGTATTCCGGACGCCACGGTCGAGATCACCCTCGATATCGAGGGCGACGAACTCCTGATCGAGGTCAGCGATCAAGGACCGGGATTCGACCCTGATACCGTGCCCGATCCGCGCCTCCCGGACGGAGTGCTGCGCGCGTCGGGGCGCGGTGTGCTCCTCATGCGCACAGCCGTCGATTCACTCGAGGCCGCCCACTCTCCGCAAGGGCGGTTCACACTCACCCTGCGCACCAAGCTCCCCCGCTCCGTTGCGGAGGGAGTACCACCACACAGAGGAGGGTTCCATGGAGATCAAAGAGCGTAGCGTCAACGGCGTCACCGTCCTGGATCTGACCGGGAAGCTCGAAATCGGTGTCGGCGAAGTTCAGCTCAGGGAGAAGATCCGGAATCTGCTCGACACCGGGAAGAAGCAGATCTTGCTGAACCTCGCAGCGGTGAGTCGCATCGATTCCTCGGGACTCGGCGAATTGGTATCGAGCTACACGACCATCACCAACAACGGCGGGAAACTCAAACTGGTCAACTTGCCCGACCGGGTTCGGGATATCCTCATGATCACCCAGCTCATCACGGTGTTCGACACCTACGACATCGAGCAGGACGCTATCAACTCCTTCTGACCTCGCTAGCGACCGTCGGGCCGGTACGTTCGGCCCATGGAGATCGTCGGGCTCGAGCGGATCGAGGCGGCCGCGCGGCTGCTGGCACCGGTGATGCGGCGTACGCCGAGCGTGGGGTCGCGGGTGTTGTCGGAGCGGGTCGGTGCGCAGGTGCTGCTCAAATGCGAGAACCTGCAGCGCACCGGTTCGTTCAAGCCGCGCGGCGCCTACAACCGGATCGCGAACCTGCCAGCGGCCGAGCGTGCGCGCGGTGTGGTGGCGGCGAGCGCGGGCAATCACGCGCAGGGGGTGGCCTGGTCGGCGGCGGAGCTCGGGATCACCTCGACGGTGTTCATGCCGGTCGGGGTGTCGCTGCCGAAGCTGGTCGCGACGCGTGCCTACGGCGCCGAGGTGCATCTGGTGGGCGACTCCATCGACGAATCCCTGCTCGCCGCACAGGAATTCGCCGAGCGCACCGGGGCGACGCTGATCCACCCGTTCGATCATCCCGATATCGTGGCCGGTCAGGCGACGGTCGCCCTGGAAATCCTCGAGCAGGTTCCCGATGTGGGCACGGTCGTCGTGCCGACCGGTGGTGGTGGACTGCTCGCGGGTGTCGCGGTGGCATTGCACGCGGTGGCGCCGCGGGTTCGGGTGATCGGGGTGCAGGCGGCCGAGGCGGCGGCGTGGCCGGATTCGCTCGCGGCGGGCAAGCCGATCCGGGTGCCGCGGATGTCGACGATGGCCGACGGTATCGCGGTGGGGCAGCCGGGTGCGGTGCCGTTCGCCCACGTCGCCGAGCTGGTGTCCGAGATCGTCACCGTCGACGAGGACTCCTTGTCGAAGGCGCTGCTGCTGTGTCTCGAACGGGCCAAACTCATCGTCGAACCCGCGGGTGCGGCGGGTGTCGCCGCGCTGCTGTCCACCGGCCCGGGCGATCTGCCCGGCCCGGTCGTGACCATCCTGACCGGCGGAAACATCGACCCGCTGCTGCTCACCCGGGTGATCGGCCACGGTCTCAGCGCGGCGGGCCGCTACCTGGCCATGCGCGTCACCATCGCCGACCGCCCCGGCGCACTCTCGGCACTGCTCGGCGTCGTCGGCGGCGCGGGGGCGAGCGTGGTCGACATTGTGCATTCCCGCACCGGCATGTGGCTTGCCGTCGACGAGGTCGAGGTCTCGCTCACCGTCGAAACCCGCGGCCCGGCCCACCGCGACGACGTACTGGACGCACTGCGCGACGCCGGATTCCGGGTCCACGCGGAGCTGTAGCCGCTGACCGCATCAGCGCTGCCTTCCCGGGTGAGCGTGCGGCTCCAGAATCAGTGCGCGCCACCGAGTTCCAGCGCCAGCACCCCGAGGATCACCAGCCCGATTCCGCCGACTTGTACCAGGGTGAGCCGCTCCCCCAGGAACAGCACACCGATCGCCGCGATCGCGGCCACACCCACCGCCGACCAGATGCCGTACGCGACCCCGATCGACATCCCCCGCTTCAACGCCTGGGACAGGAAGAAGAACGCCGCACCGTAGCCGATCACCACGACGATCGATGGCACCAGTTTCGTGAAGCCTTCCGACAGCTTCAGCGACACCGTCGCCGTCACCTCGGTGGCGATGGCCAGTGCCAGGAAGAGCAGGGTCATGGCCGCAGACTAGCCGGACAGCCGACCGATACGCTGCGTCAGCGCAACCAGGCGCGGGCGTCTTCGGCGTTCTTGCGGACCTCGTCGAGCTGCTCGGCGACGCGGACGCCTGCCGTGCCGCCGCGGGCGTTGCGGGAGGCGATCGACCCCTGCACGGTGAGGACGTCGCGGACGCCCGAGGTCAGTGACGGATCGACGGCGGCGAATTCTTCGTCGGTCAGTTCGTCGAGACCGACGCCGCGCGCCTCGGCGGCCCGCACGCACGCACCGGCCGCCTCGTGGGCGACACGGAACGGAACGCCTTGGCGCACCATCCATTCCGCGATGTCGGTGGCGAGGGTGAAGCCGGCGGGGGCGAGTTCGGCCATCCGGTCGGTGTGGAAGGTGAGGGTGCCGACCAGGCCCGCGATGGCGGGGAGCAGCAGTTCGAGCTGGGCGACCGAGTCGAACAGGGGTTCCTTGTCCTCCTGCAGGTCCCGGTTGTAGGCCAGCGGCTGGGCTTTCAGCGTCGCCAGCAGACCGGTCAGGTTGCCGATCAGGCGGCCCGCCTTGCCACGGGTGAGTTCGGAGACGTCCGGGTTCTTCTTCTGCGGCATGATCGATGACCCGGTCGACCACGCGTCGGCCAGGGTGACGTAGCCGAATTCCGGTGTGCTCCAGATGATGACCTCTTCGGCCATCCGGCTCAGGTCGACGCCGATCATGGCGAGCACGAACGCCGCCTCGGCGGCGAAGTCCCGCGAGGAGGTGGCGTCGATCGAATTGGCCGCCGACGCGGTGAAATTCAGCTCGGCGGCGATCTGCTCGGGATCGAGGCCCAGCGAGGAACCGGCCAGCGCGCCCGAACCGTATGGCGAGATGGCGGCACGCTTGTCGAAATCGCGCAGGCGTTCCAGGTCGCGCAGCAGCGGATGTGCGTGGGCGAGAAGGTGATGCGCGAGCAGCACCGGCTGCGCGGCCTGGAGGTGGGTCTTGCCCGGCATCACCGCGTCCGAGTGCGCGCCGGCCTGGGCGACGAGCGCGTCGACCACGTCGAGCACACCGGCGGCGACCCGGCGCACACCGTCTCGCAGCCACATGCGGAACAGGGTGGCGACCTGGTCGTTACGCGAACGGCCCGCCCGCAGGCGGCCGCCGAGCTCGGTGCCGGCCCGCTCGATCAGCCCGCGCTCGAGCGCGCCGTGCACGTCCTCGTCGGAATCGGCGGGACCATAGGCACCCGAGGCGACGTCGGCGGCGAGCGCGTCCAGCCCGGCCAGCATGCCGGTCAGGTCGTCGTCGGAGAGCAGCCCAGCCTTGTGCAGCACGCGCGCGTGCGCCTTGGACGCGCGAATGTCATAGGGAGCCAGCGCCCAGTCGAAATGGGTCGACTTGCTCAGCGCCGCCATCGCCTCCGCGGGACCGGACGCGAATCGCCCACCCCAGAGCGCACCTTCGTTGGTTCCACTGTGGGTCATCGTGTGCCCTCTCCTTGGTGTAGGCGGTCGCGGTCACGGCGCAGATCGGCTGCCCGCGCACAGACAGGCAACCGCATTCGAGCCTACGGTTGCCGACTGATCGAGCGAGAACATGGGTAACTCACCGGGTACGCCCAGAACACACATGACGCCTCGGGCGAGCCCGGCAACAGTGCCGGCCGTCTCCCCACGACCGGCAAAAGTCGCGGGGAGGCGGTACAGCTCTTACTTCTGGTTCAGGTCGCGGCGGGCGGCGACCTTCGAGGACAGGCCGTGGATCTGCACGAAGCCCTTGGCCAGCGACTGGTCGAAGGTGTCGCCCTCGTCGTAGGTGGCCAGGTTGAAGTCGTAGAGCGACTGCTCGGAGCGGCGGCCGTTGACGACGGCGGAACCACCGTGCAGCACCATCCGGATGTCGCCGGTGACGTGCTGCTGGGTGTCCTGCACGAACGCGTCGAGGGCACGCTTGAGCGGGGAGAACCACAGGCCGTCGTAGGCCAGCTCGCCCCAGCGCTGCTCGACCTGGCGCTTGTAGCGGCCCAGCTCGCGCTCGATGGTGACGTTCTCCAGCGCCTGGTGCGCGGTGATCAGCGCGATGGCGCCCGGCGCCTCGTAGATCTCGCGGCTCTTGATGCCGACGAGCCGGTCCTCGACCATGTCGAGGCGGCCGACGCCCTGGCGACCGGCGCGGGTGTTCATCTCCTCGATGGCCTGCAGCACGGTGACCTGGCGGCCGTCGATGGCGACCGGCACACCCTTGTCGAAGGTGATGATGACCTCGTCGGGCGCCTCGAAGTTCACCGTCGGGTCGGCGGTGTAGTCGTAGACGTCCTTGGTCGGCGCGTTCCACAGGTCCTCGAGGAAGCCGGTCTCGACGGCGCGGCCCCACACGTTCTGGTCGATGGAGAACGGCGACTTCTTGGTGACGTTGATCGGCAGGTTGTTCTGCTCGGCGAAGGCGATGGCCTTCTCGCGGGTCCAGGCGTAGTCGCGGACCGGGGCGATGACCTCCAGGTCGGGCGCAAGGGCGCCGATGCCGACCTCGAAGCGGACCTGGTCGTTGCCCTTGCCGGTGCAGCCGTGCGAGACGGTGGTCGCGTTGTGGAACTTCGCGGCCTCGACCAGGTGCTTGACGATCAGCGGGCGGCTGATGGCCGAGACCAGCGGGTACTGGCCCATGTACATGGCGTTGGCCTGGATGGTGGGCAGGCAGTACTCGTCGGCGAACTCGTCGCGCGCGTCGACCACGATGGCCTCCACGGCGCCGCAGTCCAGTGCGCGCTGGCGCACCACGTTCATGTCCTCGCCACCCTGGCCCAGGTCGATGGCGACGGCCACCACCTCGGAACCGGTCTCCTTCGCGATCCAGCTGATGGCGACGGAGGTGTCAAGCCCACCGGAGTAGGCGAGTACGACGCGATCGGACATGTCTGTTGTGCTCCTCGAAGTGTGTACGTCATCTGCACGGGCTGCCCCGAGCAGTATGAATGCTCCGGCCGCCGGTTCGGCTCGCGCCGCTGCTGCAAATGATTATGCACGATGATGCAATCTCATTCATACCCGGGGGTAGCGCCGCCCCTGATCGCGCCCGGAGAGCCACCACCGAAATCGCCCACCACCTGCGGAGACATCGCCTTAGCAACTTGGCAGCAAGCGGCTTCTGTGAGACGCTGGTCACACAGCCACCCGTCGGTCGGGGTCGAGGAGTGAACATGCAGCAGCTACGTGATTTCGCCGAGGCGAACTACGACCTGATCGGGGCCGTCGTCATCGGACTCGGCAATTTCGGGTTGACCGTCGCCAAGCTGGTCATCGATCTCGGCACACCGATTCTCCAGGGCTACTTCGCCTGATCCGCCGAGTCCGCACCAGCACAGGGAGCACACATCATGGTCGACTCGATCCTGCAGTTTCTGTCCGACCACTACGAGTCCGGCGCCACCACCGGCCTGGCCATCGGGCGGGTCCTCTTCGATCTCTCCGCGCCGCTGGCGCTGGCGATCCTGAATTTCCTCGCTTCCTGATCAGCGGATCGAGCGAAGGCGGCTGTCGAGCGAAGCCCGCACCCGGGGCCAGTCCTCGCTGGTGATCGAGAACAGCACGCTGTCTCGCACCGTGCCGTCGCCGCGCCGGAAATGTCGCCTGAGGGTGCCCTCGTAGCTGGCGCCGAGCCGCGCGATCGCCTGCTGCGAACGCTGGTTGCGCACATCGGTTTTCAGCTGCACTCTGCCGACGCCAAGAGTGTCGAACGCATACGCCAGCAGCAGCAGTTTGGTTTCCGGGTTGACCGCGGTGCCCCAGACAGACGGCGTGTAGACAGTGAAGCCGATCTCGAGCCAGGCATCGCGCTGATGGACGTCCAGGTAGGCGGTCACACCGATGACCGCTCCGGCCGGTCGGTCACCGATCGCCCGGCAAGCACGCACCGTCCACAGTTGCCACTCACCCGATGCGCCCAGGTCACGCAGGATGTCCTCGAAGTGGCGGGGATCGCGCGGCCGCCCTGGAACATGCGCCCACGCCACATCGTGATTCAGTGCCGCGAAGAGGTCGCCGGAATCGGCTTCGGGATCCGTGACAGTCAACTGCACGATGTCACCGGCGAGCACCGCATCGGCGGGCACGGGCCATGCCATCTCCGGCCACACCTCATCGGAACTTCTGGGGTCGGGTATCGGCTCGAAGCGGTCCGGATCGAAAGATTTCGGCACACCGGGAATATACGGCCCGAACTGTGCGCAGCCCGGTGCAAGAAACTTTTCGGCGCCCCCACGGATCGCCCGACACCCGACACCTTCGCGTCCACGTGTGGCACTCTGGGAGAGCACTATTCGGCTCGCCACACGTGAGGACGAACAAGATGCTCCACTACATCGCGCAGGAATTCTCCACCCTCGGCAACGGCGTGCTCGATGTCGGCCGGGCCATTGTCGAGCTGGTGCAGGACATCATCGACGTCGCGACTCCGAACAATCCGGGCGGTGGCGCCGGGGGCGGTCAGTACCCCTTCAACTGATCCGGCGTGGGCTCCCGCCACCGACCGGAGCTCGCCGCTAGTCTCCCCGGCATGGCCGCCGACGACGTGCGACTCGACGCAGGCAAGGCACGACTCGTCATCGCGCCGGGAGACGGCGGTGCGCTGCACAGCCTCACCGTCGACGGCACCGAACTGCTGCGGCAAGACCCGGGCACCGGCTGTTTCGTCATGGCGCCCTGGGCGGGCAGGCTCGGGTACGGCACCTTCACCATCGGTGACCAGACCTACCGGTTGCCGATCAACCATCCGCCGCACAGCATCCACGGCACCGCCCGCGACGGCGCGTGGGAGGTCGTCACCGCTTCGGCTACCGAGGCGACGCTGCGGCACCGGCTGACCGACCCGTGGCCGTTCGCGGGCACCGTCACCCAGGCATTCGCCCTCACCGACACCGGACTCACGCTGTCGCTGCGCATCGCCACCGACCACGAGTCCTTCCCCGCCCAGGGCGGCTGGCATCCGTGGTTCCTGCGCGAGGTGCCGCCCGCCACCGGACCGCTCGAACTCGACTTCCGGCCCGCCTGGCAGTACGAGCGCGGCGCGGACTACCTGCCCACCGGCCGCCGCATCCCGCCGACCCCACCACCATGGGACGACTGTTTCGGCATGCCCGACGGTGTCCTCGTTCGCCTGACCTGGCCCGGCTTCCTCGAATTCACGATCACCAGCCGGGTTCCCGACGTGGTCGTCTGGACACTGCCGGAGGAATCGCTGTCGGTGGAGGCCCAATCCGGCCCGCCCGACGGCTTGAACACCGATCCCCGGATGGTCACTCCGGACTCGCCGCTCGACATCCGCGTCGACTGGACCTGGCGGCGGTTGTCGCCGAACTGAATTCGGCCACCTCACCCGGCCTCGTCGCGCGGCGCCCTCGGCACGGTCCGCAACAGGGAATGCACCACCGGACGCAACCGCGCCGGCGGAAACCGTTGCGCGTCGGACAGCACCATCCTGCCCAGTGTTTCGGCGAAGCCGAACAGCGTGTGACCGATCAGTTCCACGTCCACCTCGGCGGCGCCGCCGCGTAACCGCAGTCCCTGACCGAGCAATTCGATACCGCGGCCGAGCATTTCCTCTCTGGCCGCGCCGAGGAGTTCCCGGTAACTCACCGGCGCACCGTCACTGGGCAGCAGGATCAGCCGCCAGCGCGACGGGTCGGCGGCCACCGAGTCCAGGAACGCCATCAGGGCCGCCACGAACTCCTCGTCGGGATCGGTGCCGCGCAGGTCGGCGGGCATGGCCGCGAACACCTGCGCCATCCCGGCCGCGTGCTCGCGCCGCAGCAGCGCCGCGACCAGTTCCGGCGCCGCCGGGAACAGCGCGTACAGCACCGGCTTGGCGACACCAGCCTCCTGCGCGACGGCCTGCATCGTCAACCGGGCAAGCCCGTCGCGGGCGACGACGCGCAGCGCGGCATCGAGCAGCTGCTCCCGGCGCTGCGCGGGCGGCAGCCGTGGCGTATTGCGCCCCCGGGGTCGTCCGGCACCCGACACCTGCCACACCCCGGCCGCCTTCCGCTGCACACTCACGCAGCGATCATGCCCCAATGCGGAGACAGCAGGACCGGTTATTGCTACTGTCTCAGACTGTTGGCTACACCACCGTAGAAATTGATTCCTACGGTCACGTAGCGCTTCAGTCAGCTCTGGTCGCGCAGGTCGGCGGCCGCACCGGAACCGGGGTGATCGTCATCGTCGCGACAGCCGAAACAGCATGTACACCAACGGATCGCGAGCTCGTCGCCGAATTCGGGACCCGCTGGTGGCGCATCCATCCGCAGCAGTCGATCGAGACAGCGGGCAGGCAGGTCAGGATGGGCGGGCGGGCCACCGCCGAGCTGGTCCTCGCCCTCGTCCATCGCCGGTTTCCGCTGCGGGAATTCCTGCGTCAGTGCTCGTTCATGGCAGGTGTCTCAGCCACCCCGACACTGTTGGTCGCCATCCCCGTCGCGGTGGTCGTGTCGATCCAGATCGGTTCGCTGGTCGGCCAGGTCGGCGCGACCACCTTCATCGGCGCGGTCAACGGGCTCGGCATCATCCGGCAGGGCGCGCCGCTGGTGACCTCGCTGATGATCGCCGGCGCGGTCGGCTCGTCGATCTGCGCGGATCTCGGCTCGCGGACCATCCGTGAGGAGATCGACGCCATGCGGGTGATGGGTGTCGACCCGGTGCGCAGGCTGGTCGCGCCGCGCCTGCTCGCGGCGGTGTCGGTGAGCATGCTGCTGTGCGGGTTCGTCGTCTTCATCGGTTTCGCCACGGGATACGTGTTCAACGTCTTCATCCAGGACGGCACGCCGGGTTCCTACATCAGCACGTTCGCCTCGTTCGCGGTCGCGAGCGACCTGCTGGTGGCGATCGTGAAGGCGGCGGTGTTCGGTGCGCTCACCGCGATCATCGCCTGCGACGCCGGCCTGCACACCAAGGGCGGTCCCGGCGGCGTAGCGAACGCGGTGAACTCGGCGGTGGTCAGTTCGGCGATCGTGTTGTTCGCGGCCAATATCGCGCTCACCCAGATCTACAACACCGTGTTCCCGTCGAAGGTGCTCTAGATGGCGAGCTACCTGCCGCCCGCCCTGCGGCCATGGCGCGCGATGCGGCAGGCGGCGCAGCCGGTCGCCGATGCCAATGTCCGTCTGGGACACCAGGGCATGGTGTTCGTCGAAGCGCTGCTCGCGATCCCGTTCGTCCTGCGGCACTACCGCACAGAGGTCGTCCGCCTGATCGTCGACGTCACCTGGGGAAACGGTGCACTGGTCGTGGGCGGCGGCACAGTGGGCGTGGTACTCATCCTGTGCGGCTTCGGCGGGGTCACCGTCGGGATGGAATCGCATACGGCGCTGGATCTGCTGACCATGAGCCCGCTCACCGGCGCGATCTCCGGTTTCGCCACCACCCGTGAGCTCGCCCCGCTGCTGGCGACGATCGCGTTCGCGGCCCAGGCCGGGTGCCGGTTCACCGCGCAGATCGGTTCGATGCGGATCGCGGAGGAGATCGACGCGCTGGAGTCGATGGCCATCCGCCCGCTCCCCTACCTGATCACCACCCGCATGCTGGCCGCGACGGTGGCGATCCTGCCGCTCTACAGCATCGGTATGGCGACGGCCTACCTGTCCACCAAGGTGACCGTGTTCTTCCTCGGCGGCAGCGGGATCGGCACCTACGACCACTACTTCCACCAGTTCCTCGACCCGGGCGACATCGTGTACTCGGTGCTCAAGGCGGTCGTGTTCGTGCTCGTCGCGACGTTCATCCAATGCCACTACGGCTATATCGCCGCCGGCGGTCCCGAGGGTGTCGGTGTCGCGGCGGGCCGGGCCATCAAGATGACGATCATCGTGGTCGTCTTCCTCAATCTGCTTCTCACCATGGCTATCTGGGGCGTCGACCCGGGTATCCGGATCTCGGGATAGGTGGTCGGCGTGTATCCGGATCCCAGTGGGCGCGGCTGGTCGCGCAGACGCCTCGGTCTGGCCGGGGTGGCGATGACGGCGAGTCTGTCGACCGTGGTGGCGCTGCTCGGGCTGCGCTACGGCGGTCATTTCGAGGACACCGTCGCGGTGACGGCCATGATGACCAGTACCGGCGACGGCCTGCCCGCCCGCGCGGACGTGCGCTTCCGCGGAATGCTCGTCGGCGCCGTGGCCGAGGTGGAGATCGCGGACAAGGGCCTGCGGCAGCGGGTCGGTCTGCGGCTGGAACCGGCTGCGGCCGCGTCGATTCCGGGGTCGGTCACCGCCCGGGTCGTGCCCGCCAATATCTTCGGCGTCACCGCGATCGAACTCGTCGACAACGGCGCCGCCGCCTCGAGCCTGCGTGCCGGAGCGATCGTCGAGCAGGACACCAGCGGTGCCACGGTCGCCCTGCAGACCACGCTCACCACCCTGCGCGATGTCCTCGACCGCATCCAGCCCGCCAAGCTCGCGCGGGTACTGGCCACCCTCGCCGACGCGCTAGACGGCGACACCCGCCTGCCCGGTTCGACCATCGAACGGCTCGACCAGTGGATCACCGAGGTTCGTGCGCTGCCCGGGATCGGCACGCTGCTCGGCGATCTCGGTGCGGCCGCGTCCGCGGTGAACCAGTCGGCGCCCGAACTGGTCGACGCCCTCGGCCGGTCGGTGCAGACGGCCCACACGATCACCGCGCGCCGCGCACAGGTCGTCGAGCTGCTCACCGCCGCGGGCACGGCGACCGACGCGACCCAGGACCTGTTCGCCAGGAATCCCGACGCGGGCAAGGAACTCGTGGTCGGCCTGGACGAGACGTTCGGTGCGCTGGCGGCGGATCCGTCGGCCCTCACCGACACCGTCACCGGACTCGGCGCCTCACTGAACCGCCTTGCCACCGTGTTCAATTGGGGGCCGAGCAAGCAGATGCGCTGGGACATCACGGTCTCGTTCACCCCGTTCCGCCAGTACACGGCGGCCGATTGCCCCCGCTACGGCGAGCAGAGCGGACCTCGCTGCGGCGGTCCCTCGGTGCCCGAAGTGGCCGCGCCACAGAGCTATCCGGCCCAGCTACTGCCGGGCTGGCTCGCCACAGCGGGCCCCGCCCCGATGCCGGGCCTGCCGACCCTGACGCTGCCCACCCTGCCGGGGCTGTCACTACCCACCATCCCCGGACTGGTCATCCCTGGCATCACCGCACCGGCGAGCACCACCGAGCCGATCGCGCTGACCGGCCCGGATGCCGTCGCGGCGATCGTCGGCGGCAGGCCGAATCTCACCGAGCTGCTGTTGCTCGGCACGGTGCTGACCGGTGCGACCGTCACCCTCGATACATCGTCGGGAGGACACTGACATGCGTTCGCGCACCACCTATCTCGGGCTCGCCGTCTTCGTCGCGCTCTCACTCGTCGCTACCTACACGATCTGGTCGACCCTGCAGCGCTCGGTCCCCGGTGACACCCATCGCTACAGCGCCACCTTCACCGATGTGCTCGGCCTGCGCGAAGGCGACGACGTGCGGATCGCCGGTGTGCGCGTCGGCCGGGTCGACGCGATCGACCTGGTCGACCGCAGACATGCCAGGGTGACCCTGTCCGTGCAATCACGCCAGCATCTGAGCACCACCACGACGGCGCTCATCCGCTATCAGAATCTGATCGGTCAGCGCTATGTCGCGCTGGCGGTAGGCGAATCGGCGGGTGAACCGCTGCCCGCCGGCGGCTCGATTCCCTTGGAGCGCACCGAATCCTCGTTCGATGTCTCGACGATGCTCTCCGGTTTCGAGCCCCTGTTCAGCCTGTTGCAGCCCGACGAGGTGAACTCGCTGTCGGAGACCCTCGTCCAAGCCTTGCAGGGCGACGGTGTCTCGCTGTCGGCGTTGATCACCCAGGCTGCCGCACTGGCCGCCACCTTCGGGGAACGGGACCAGATTCTCGGCGCGGTGATCAGCAATCTGAGCGACGTCATCGCCGGCCTGGCCCACCGCAGCGGCGAGCTGGAAACGCTCATCACCCAGTCCCGCGCCCTGGTGACCGGCCTGTACGAGCAGGGCGCGGTGCTCAGCGAAGCGGTCACCGGCATCGCCGAGTCCACGACCGCGCTGACCGACCTGATCGGGCGGGTGGCGCCAGGGATGGCGCTGGCGCAGCAGCAGGCGAGCACCGGTGTCGAGCTGCTGCTGTCCAACGGCGAGCGCCTTGACCGGTCGGCGATCGAATTGCCGCTGGTGCTGGCCGGGCTGGCCCGGATCGCGGGCAACGGAACCTACATCAATGCCCACCTCTGCAGTCTGGACGTCTCGCTGTGGGGCGTGCTGTTCCCGCGTGGTCTGTTCTCGCAGGTCGGCGGCAATTCCCACACGGAGGTGTGCCGATGATCGCGTCCCTGTTCACGCGCGCGACAGCCGCGGTGCGCGCGTCGACCCGCAACCGAAACCTGTGGCTCGGCCTCGCGGCGGGCGCCGCCGTGGTGGCTTTGGTCCTCGGCTCCGGTGTGCTCGCCCGCGCCGAACTCGGTAAGGAGACGGTGCACGCCGAGTTCGCTCAGGCGGCGGGTCTGCGGACGGGCAACAGTGTCGACATCGCGGGTATCGAAGTGGGCACCGTGAAATCGGTACGGCTGGAACGTGATCGCGTGGTGGTGGCGATTAGCCTGCGCTCGGAGGTGGAAATCGGTCGCGACGCCAAGGCCTCGATCAAGATGTCGACGATTCTCGGCAAGATGCACGTCGAGCTCGACCCGGGCCAGGGCACCGACCTCGACGGACACCGGATTCCGTTGTCGGCCACGACCGTTCCCTACAATCTCGCCAAGGTCGTGAACGACCCGAAGTACCGCAACTCCTTCGAACATCTCGAGCGGCTCGACCCGACTGCGTTGCGCGCGAGCCTGGACGCGGTCAGCCAGCAGATGGGTGACTCACCGCACCTCACCGCGCAGGCGCTCGACAGCGTCGGCGCGCTGGCGAAGGTCGTCGCCACGCGCCGCGACGAGGTCGACCGGCTGCTCGACAGCATGGACCAGGTGTCGGGCCTGATCGCCGACAACCAGAACAGCGTGCTCCTGCTGCTGACCAGGGGGCAGGCGATCGGCGACGCGGTGACCCGCCGCCGGGACCTGATTCGCGAACTGCTCGACAATGTCGCCGCCGCGTCGAAGATCTTGCAGGACATGGGCGTCGACAACGGCGGCAGGCTCGGCCCGCTCATCCACAACCTGAACACCATGTCGCAGGGCTTGGAGAAGAACCGCGCCAACCTCGACGCGCTGTACCAGGTGATGCCGGTGACGATGCGCCAGTTCAACAACGGCTTCGGCCAAGGTCCGTACGGGGAGGTCTACATGCCGTGGTTGTTCCCGGACAACTGGCTGTGTCTGGCCCAGGTTGTCGAGGGATGCCGATGATGCGCAGAGCTTTTCGAGCCGCCGCCCTGGTGGCGCTGACCGTGGTCGGTGCCGGATGCTCGTCGATCCCGATGTCGCTGCGGCCGGACACGATGCAGATCAGCGCCGATTTCGACAGTGCCGCCGGTCTTTTCGTCGGCAATGAGGTGTCGGTGCTCGGCGTTCCGGTGGGCCGGGTCGACGCGATCGAACAGCGCGGCGCCTTCGTCGAGGTGCGGATGACCATCGAGGAGGGCATCGAGCTGCCCGCCGACGCGATGGCAGCGCTGGTCTCACCGCAGCTCATCACCAATCGGCATGTTGAGCTCACTCCCGCCTACACCGGCGAGGGCCCGACACTGACCGACGGCACCCATATCCCTGTGGCGCGCACCAGAACTCCCGTCGAACTCGACCGCATCCTGCGCAACTTCGAGCAGCTCGGCGCATCGTTGAAGGGCGGCAGCACCGACGGCCCGATGGCCAGCCGCGTCCTGTTCCCGATGCTCGACGGCAATGGCGAGCGCATCCGCGAGACCCTCGACGCACTGGCGGGTGCCTTCGAGGTGACGCTGGCCAATCGCGACCAGATCTCCAGCACCATCGTCGAATTGAACGAACTCACCGCCGTGGTGGCGGGCAACGATCAGACGGTACGCGACTTCAGCGCCCGCCTCACCGAACTGGTGACCCTGCTCGCCGAGCAGGCCCCCGGGCTGGCGGCGGTGCTCGCCCAGGTCAACGATTTCGTCGCCAACACCTCGACTGTTCTCACCGAGAACCGGGTGCCGCTGACCGACGCGGTGAACCGTCTCGTCGGCATCACCGCGCAGATGCGCGACAATGCCCGCGGGCTTACCGAGATCGTCGATGTGGCGCCGCTGCTGTTCGAGAACCTCAGCCGGTCGGTCAGCACCGAGCATCAGGCGATGCGATTGCATCTGCTCACCGATAAATCGTTGCTGGACAACGAGATCCTGTCGACCCTGTGTGCGCGGCTCGCCCTGCGCGCCGACGGCTGCCGCACCGGCAAGCTGATGGACTTCGGCCCGGACTTCGGTCTGACCGCCGCGCTGCTCGGACTCACCGAATGAGCGGCCGCACCGCCCGTGTCGCGGTCACGGTGCTGGCCACGCTGAGCCTCGCCTCGTGCACCGTCGACACCGTGCCGTTGCCGAGGCCCGGCGTTGACGGCCCGTCCTATCGGCTGCACGTGGTGTTCGACAACGCGCTCAATCTCCCGGAGCGAGCGCGGGTGAAGATCGGCGGGATCGATATCGGCGTCGTGACCGGGATCGACACCACGAACTTCCTGGCCGATGTCGAGCTCGAGGTGCGCCGTGACATCGCCCTGCCCCGCGGCACCCGGGCCGAATTGCGGCAGTCGACGCCGCTGGGTGATATCCACGTCGCCGTCACCCTGCCCGAACACCGGCCCGGTGCGCCGCTGCTCGGCGACGGTGATGTCATCGACCGCGAGCACACCTCGGCGGGCGCCTCGGTGGAGGAGTTGATGATGGCGATGTCGATGCTGCTCGACGGCGGGGCGATGAACCAGGTCGCCCGCATCACCTCGGAGCTGAATTCGATCGTCGGCGGCCGCGGGCCGCAACTGTCCCATCTGCTCACCGAACTCACCGCCGTCCTCGGCGCGCTGAATCAGCGCACAGGCCAGATAGATTCGGCGCTGCACGGTCTCGACGGTCTCACCTCGACCCTGCGCGCCCGCAAGACCGAACTCGGACAGGCCGCCGACACCTTCCCCGATCTGATCGCGGTGATCGCCGAGAACAACAGGGCCATCACCGATCTCACGACGAAGGTGTCCACGGTGACCGCCGCGCTCGGTGACTTCACGAGCACCACCGGACCCGAATTCCTCAGCCTGTTCGACAGTGTGCAGCGGCTGATGGAGGGGTTCACCCGGATGGGTGACGATCTGGCGGGCACTCTCGACCAGTTCAACGCGCTCGCCCCCGCGGTGCAGGCCAGCACCCAGGGGTCGAGTCTGGCTGTCGCCGCGACGGTCTCGTATCTGGATGTCGGCGCGCTGACCGATCCGTCGGGCAGCAGATTGCCCGACGGCACCGATGTGACCGCGTTCATCGGCAGCCTGTCGCAGGTGCTGGCGCGGGTGCTCGGCCGGTTGCAGGGAGGACATCGATGATCGATCGTGGTGCCGGACTCGTTGTCCGCCTGGCTCGTTGGGCCTATCGAGGGCAGACGGTGTTCGCCATGCTCGGGATGGTCGGGCTGCTCGTCGTCGGTTCCGGGTATATCGCGGTCGATGTGGTCGGGGTGCGGCCGCTGCGCACGACGTACACGGTGCGGGTGCACCTGGACCGCTCCGGTGGTCTGCTGCCGCACAGCACGGTCACCGTCCGCGGGGTGAAAGTCGGGTCGGTTCGCGCGATCGGGATCGACGGCGACGGGATCAGCGCCGACGCCGACATCGACACCGCCGCACGCATTCCCGTCGGCTCCCCCGTGGCGGTGGGCCGGTTGTCGGCGGCGGGCGAACAGTATCTCGACTTCCGGCCGACCACCGGCGACGGTCCCTATCTCGCCGACGGGGCCGTCGTGTCGGCCGATCAGGTGAGCACCCCGGTGACCATCGACTCGTTCCTGTCGAATACCGGCGCGCTGGTCGCGGGGATGAATCCGGAGCGGCTCACCGTGATCGTCGACGAGCTCGATCGCGCGCTCGGCGGTGGGCCCGATGTGCTGCGCACCGTCATCAGCGGACTCAGTCAGGCGATGGCCGGGCTCACCGGGTTGCTGCCGCAGACCACCGAGCTGATCCGGAACCTGCAGGTCATCGCGGAGACGACCAGCCACGCGCAACCCGACCTCGCTACCCTCGTGCGTGGTTCGGGCACGCTGTTCGACCAGATGAGCGCCGCCGATCAGGAGGTCCGTGAGCTACTCGACCTCGGTCCGTGGCGGCTCGCCTCGCTGGGCGGTGTGCTCGCCGACACCACGGACCCGCTGACGAACCTGGTGACCAATTTCGTCGCGATCACCAGGGCCGCCCGGCTGCGTACGCCAGCGATGACAGCTCTGTTCCCCGCCTTGCGCACCGGTGTCGTCGCCATCGGTATTCCAGCCCACGACAATGCCTTTCACACCCTTGCCGAGGCGTGGCCGCGCCCGACCTGTGAATACGAGTCGATCCCGGTCTCTCCCGTCGAGGTGTCCGACGGCCGTACCCGGCTCTACAACTACTGCGTCACCAGCCGGCCCGAGCTGCAGATCCGTGGGTCGGCCAATGCGCCGCGGCCCGCGGTCCCCGACAACGGGTCGGGTCCACCCCCCGGTGTCACAGGAAACGAGTTGTCTGTTCCTTTGCCCGCCAGATGAATCCACTAGTCGAGGACATACCGATGACCACCGACGAGCAGTTGACCGACGAACCGATCGTCACCGAACGTAAGGACAGCGAACCGGTCGCCGCCGATGAGCCGATCGTGCCCGAGGTCGGCGCCGAGCCGAGAATTGATCAGGATCAGGCGGGAATCGCGCATCGAATCACCCTGGGCCGCACCGTCACCCTGGTCTCGATGGCTGCCCTGGTCGGCGTCACCTCCTTCCTGGCCGTGGACAGCCATCGGCTCCGCTCGCGGGAGGACGCTCGCACCGCCGCCCAGCAGGCTGCCTGCTCCTACGCCCCGGTCCTGGCCCGCTACGACGCCAAGAATCTCGACACCTATTTCGCCGCGGTCCTGGCAGGCGCCACCGGCGACTGGAAAACCGAATTCGACGCCACCAGCGAGGATCTGCGCGATGTCCTGACCCAGGGCCAGGTGGTATCCACCGTCGGCACTGTCCGGTGCGCCATCGAATCCGCCGACGAGACCACCGCCCAAGCCGTCGCCGTCATCAGTCAGACGATCACCAGCCTCGGCACCAAAGGCACGCCGACGCCCGGCCAGCTCTCGGTGACCATGTCCCTGCGCAAGGACGCCGACCGCTGGCTGGTCAGCAAAGTCAGCTCCCCGATGCTCGCCCACTGATCGACAGGACTTCGCCATGACCCACCAGACCACCCTGCCGCGACCGGATTCCGCATTCCACCGTTCGCTGCGCTCACCGCTCGCGCGCCGGGTACGCCGTCAGGCCACCACCATGGCCGCGGTCCTCGCGGGACAACTCCGCTTGGCTGTCGCCGCGGCGCTGACGCTCACCGCCGCCACCGTCGCCGCGCTGATCGGCGGTGCGTTCGCCCTGGCCGCGCTGGTTCGTGGGCTGGAGCAGCTGATGCCCTCGTGGGCTGCCTACGGCGCGACCGCCGCCATCCTGCTGTCCTGCGCGGCGCTGGCCGCGGGCGCGTGCGCGTGCGCGTGGACAGTCGTGCGCCTGACCAGAGTCGCCCTGCCCGCCAGGGACCACACACGGAACTGAGCCCGGCTCAGGCCGTCCAAGTCACCCGGGTAGTCGCCGCCACGATCAGTCCGGCCGGATGGATCCCGTCCGCGACCCATCGAATTGTGGGCACGTGCGCCGCGACAACCTCTCCACACGAGCGCCACAGCAACTCCACATCCACCGAATACGTTGAGCCGGTGCCGTTTACGCTCGCCCATCCGCTGGCTGTGCTGCCGTTTCGGCGATTCCTTCCGTTGCCCGCATTGATCGCCGGATCGGTGGCCCCGGATGTCGTCTACTACCTGCCGATTCCGGTCAGCGGCAGCATGACCCATTCGCCGCTCGGCGTCCTCGGCTGGGATCTGGTGATCGGGCTGGCGCTGCTGTCGGCCTTCCGGCTCTCCGCCGGGCCTGCTGCCGCCCTCCTCCCCCATCGCGTAGTACTGCCCGCACCGGTTCATTCCGGCGCCTGGGGTCGAGCATCGTCGACGATCATCGCCCTCGTTCTCGGCGCGATGACCCATCTCGTGTGGGATTCCATCACCCAGACAGCAGGTTTCGCGGTTCAGCACTGGGATCTCTTGCGCGCTCCGGTTGTCGAACCGCACAAGACCTACAACGTGCTCGGCTACGCCTCGTCGCTGGTCGGCACGGCAGTGCTCGCCTACCTCCTCGTTCGCCGTACTCGCCGGCACCCACCCACCATGCCCGCCCTGTGGCGCCGCGCGGTCCTCACTCTTCTTCTCTTCGCACCCGTCGCCGCTGCGGTCCCGGTTGTCGACGACCCGGCCGCCCAAACCAGCACCTACGACCTCATCCGCCACACGATCGTCGCCGCAGCCCAAGGTCTGGGCTGCGCCTGGACGATCTACCTGCTGCTCTGGTATGTCACGACGGCCGTCTCATCACGCACTGACGAATCCGCGGACCAGCGCACCGACACCAACCGCCGCGCACCCGGCATGATGGGCGAATGCGGATCAGCGTCACCGGACACATGAACATCACCGCCGCCACCGAACCCCTGGTCCGGGACGCGCTGTCGGCCCTCCTCGCCGATGTCCCCGACCTGGTCGGCCTCACCTGCCTCGCCCGCGGCGCGGACTCGGTCTTCGCGGAGGCGGTACTGAACCTCGGCGGCCGGCTGGAGGTGGTGCTGCCCTCCCGAAACTATCGAGCAGCCCAGGTGAAGCCCGACGACCTCCCCCGCTTCGACGAACTCCTCGCCCAGGCCGACACGGTGCGCGTGATGGACTTCGACGACGCGGGCAGAGCAGCCTACGAAGCAGCCAACCACGTCCTCCTCGACAACTGCGACCGCCTGATCGCAGTCTGGGACGGCGACCACGGCGCCCGCGGCGGCACCGCCACCGTCGTAGCCCTCGCCCACACCAGAGCCATCCCCGTCGACATCATCTGGCCCCCGGGCGCCGCCAGGGAATAGCCGCCGACGCAGTCACCCGCTCTCCGCCAACTCGAGCCGATCATCAGGAATCACCGAGTTCCTTCGAAGCGTGCGGATGGACCTCAACCGCGGACTCGGCGAATTCCTGCCGCGAAATCGTCGAGAGCGGTGAGGATTCCGTCCGCTTGCCAGACACGACTGCGTGCGCGCTGCGACACCTCGTGCAGCACACCGGATTCCACGAGCCGATCGATGGCCCGTTGGGCGGCGACCCCGCTGATTCCGAACGACTCCGCGACGTAGGTACTGTTCACCACCGGTTGCGCGACAAGCCTATCGATCAGCTTCCATGCTGCGGAATCCGCGCGCGCGGTGGTCTGTTCGCGATACATGGCACGGACGGAACGGAGTTCGTCGACGAGCCGGCGTCCGCTGCCGATCGCGTAGAAGGTCGCGTCGACGAACTGACGCACAATCGGTTCGGGGTCACCGGATCGATACCGAGTCAGAGCGTCGAAGTAACTCCCGGTATTCACCAGCAGACCCGCCGAGATGGGCACGGTGATGTGCCTGGTGAGCTGCCGGCCGCTCAGCATCGCGTGGACGAGAGCGCGACCGGTTCGGCCGTTGCCGTCGGTGAATGGATGAATCGTCTCGAATTGCGCGTGGGCGAGTGCCGTGTGCGCCAAGGCGGGCACATCGGCGCGGTTGACGAATCGGATCAGGTCGGCGATAGCGGTAGGGACTCGATCATGGTGTGGTGGAACGAAATCAGCCAGGTGCGGGCCGATGTTGCTCCCGCCGATCCACACCTGCTGGTCGCGCCAGCGTCCGGCCTGGGTGGGATCGGACTCACCGAGCAGTGCACGGTGCATCGCCAGGATCGAGTCGGCGTCGACTGCCCGGCCGAGGTCTAGTGCCGCTTCCATGGCGCGCACATTGGCGGTGACGATGCGTGCGTTCCGGTTGGTGTGCTCGCCGAGCTCGGCCATCGCGAGCTGCCGGGCGCCGACGGTGAGGTTCTCGATCTGCGACGACGCGGAACTCTCGGTACGCAGCAGCACGGAGCTCATCGGCCCGAGTTCGCAGTCGGTTCCGAGCTCGGCCGACAGGTGCGCGTCGAACCGCACCAGCTCCTGCGCGGCCTCGTCGGCCTCGGCCAGCAGCCCGACCGGCAGCGCCACTGACTGCTCGGCGATGTCGGACAGCACCGCAGCGGAGTACGGCCCCGCGTGTCGACGCAGCTGGGTGCGCGACACGTAGGTATCGCGCACCACCCACGGGTGCTGCTCGTATCGAACGGCAGGCCATCCGCCCGGATCGTTCGTCATCAGCCGATCTTACCTACGGCTGAGCAGTTAACGTTAACTAAGCAGCATCGTTACTTAACTTTATGCGCCGATCGTTGGATACCAGGACCGGCTGCACAACCCTGTCGTGATCAGGCCAGGCCTTCGATTTTCGCGGCCAGTTCGGCGCCGGTGAGGGGTTCGCGGGCGATGACGGCGATGGTGTCGTCGCCGGCGATGGTGCCGACGATGTAGGGCAGGGCGGCGCGGTCGAGGGCGCTGGCCAGGAAGTGGGCGGCGCCGGGTGGGGTGCGCAGGACGGCGAGGTTGCCGCTGGCGTCGGTGGAGACCAGGAGGTCGCCGAGGAGTTTGGAGAGGCGGCCGGTGCCGCCGGTGACGCCGCGGACGGGGCTGCCGTCCTCGGGGACGACGTAGACGCCCGCGCCACCGTCGGCGGCACGCAGTTTCACCGCGCCCAGTTCGTCGAGGTCACGGGACAGGGTCGCCTGGGTGGTCTCGATGCCCTCGGCGGCCAGCAGCGTCGCGAGTTCGGTCTGGCTGCGGACCGAATGCGCGGACAGCAGTTCCACGATGCGCGATTGGCGGCCGGCGCGGGTACGGGCGATGGCGGGCGAACCCTTCTCGGGTGCCGTGCTCATCGCCGGGCCTCCGCGCCGGCCCCGGTTCGCGGTCTCACGCGGCGGCTTTCGCGAGCAGCCAGACCAGCAGCGCCTTCTGGGCGTGCAGCCGGTTCTCGGCTTCGTCCCAGACCACGCTGTGCGGGCCGTCGAGCACCTCGTCGGTGATCTCCTCGCCACGGTGCGCCGGAAGACAGTGCATCACAATGGCTTCCGGAGCGGCGGCGGCGAGCAGTGCCTCGTTGACCTGGAACGGCCGGAACGGGCCGACGCGGTCGAGGCCGTCGTTCTCCTGGCCCATCGAGGTCCAGGTGTCGGTGACGAGCACATCGGCGCCCGTCGCACCGGCCACCGGATCGTGGGTGACCGACACGGTCGCCCCGGTCTCGGCGGCCCGCTTGGCGGCGGCGTCCAGGATCCACGGCAGCGGCTCGAACCCGGCGGGCGCGGCGACGGTCACGTTCATGCCCGCCGTCACGCCGCCCAGCAGCAGCGAATGCGCCATGTTGTTGGCGCCGTCACCGAAGTAGGTGAGGTTCAGGCCCGCGAGAGCGCCCTTGCGTTCGGTGATCGTCTGCAGATCGGCGAGCACCTGGCAGGGATGGAACTCGTTGGACAGCGCGTTCACCACGGGAACTGTCGCGGTGACCGACATCTCGTCGAGGCGGGACTGCTCGAAGGTCCGCCACACGATGGCGTCGACATAGCGCGAGAGGACACTGCCGGTGTCGCCGAGGGTTTCCTCACGGCCCAGCTGGGTGTCACGGCCGTCGACGACGACCGCGTGCCCGCCGAGCTGAGCGATGCCCAGCTCGAACGAGAACCGGGTGCGGGTGGAGTTCTTCTCGAAGATCACCCCGACTCCGCGCGGGCCGTCGAGCGGCCGGTGCGCGAACGGGTCCTTCTTCAATTCCGCGGCGATGGCGAGGATTTCGGCCTGTTCGGCCTGGGTCACGTCGTCGTCGCGCAGAAAGTGGCGCAGGGTCACTTGCTCGTTCCCTTCGCATCGGCGGCGGCCTTGTCGAGAATCTCGGGCAGGTCGGCGACGAAGTTGTCGGCCTGGGTTTCGGTGAGCACCAGGGGCGGCGCCAACCGGATCACGTTGGGCTTGGCAGGGTTGATCAGGTAGCCCGCCTCCCGCGCCCGCTCGTCCACGTAGGCCGAGATGTCGTTTTTCAACACGATGCCGATGAGCAGACCCGCGCCACGCACATGATCGATCTCGGGATGCTCGAGCAGCGCGATACCGTCGGTGAGTTTCTTGCCGACCCATTCCACATGGGAGAGAAGACCTTCGGAGTCGATCGTGCGCAGCACCGCCAGCGCCGCCGCGGCGCACACGGGGTTGCCGCCGAAGGTCGTCCCGTGCATGCCCGGGGTGAGCAGTTCGGCCGCCCGGCCCTGCGCCAGCACGGCGCCGATCGGCAGGCCACCGCCGAGGCCCTTGGCCAGGGTGATCGCGTCGGGCACGATACCCGCCGCCTGATGCGCGAAAAACGTTCCGGTGCGGCCGATTCCGGTCTGCACCTCGTCGAGGATCAGCAACGCGCCCGCCCGCGAGGTGATCTCCCGCGCCCGCGCCAGATAGTCGAACGGCGGGACGACAACGCCGCTCTCGCCCATCATCGGCTCCAGGAACACCGCGGCGGTGTCGGCGTCGACGACCCGCTCGAGCGCGTCCGCGTCACCGTAGGGCACGTGCACGACGCCGGGCGGCATCGGCGCGAACGGCTCCCGCTTCGAGGGCTGACCGGTCAGCGCGAGCGCGCCCATGGTCCGGCCGTGGAAGGCCTCCTCGGCGGCGACGATCTTGGACCGGCCGGTCAGCCGGGCCATCTTGAACGCGGCCTCGTTGGCCTCGGTGCCGGAGTTGCAGAAGAACGCCCTGCCCTCACCGTCGCCGAAATGGGCGAGCAGCTTCTCGGCCAGCTCGATCACCGGCTCGCTGGCGTAGATGTTCGACACATGGCCGAGCGTGCCCAGCTGCTGGGTGACCGCTTCCAGGATGGCCGGGTGGGCGTGGCCGAGGCTGTTCACCGCGATGCCACCGAGGAAGTCGACGTAGCGCTTGCCGTCGGCGTCGTAGACCACCGCGCCCGCGCCGCGCACCAGCGCGACCTTCGGGGTGCCGTAGTTGTTCATCATCGCGGCCGACCACCGCTGCTGCAGCTTCTCTACTTCACTCATGCGGTCACCATCGTTCCGATTCCTTCTCCGGTGAACAACTCCAGTAGTACCGAATGCGGCACACGTCCGTCGATGACGTGGGCGCTGGGCACCCCGCCCTGGACGGCACGCAGGCACGCTTCCATCTTCGGCACCATGCCCGCGTCGAGGCGCGGCAGCAACTCCGCCAGCGCCGTCGCGTCGATCTCGCTGGTCAGCGAGGAGCGGTCGGGCCAGTCGGTGTAGAGGCCCTCGACGTCGGTGAGGACGACGAGCTTCTCCGCGCCGATCCCCTCCGCCAGCGCGGCGGCGGCGGTGTCGGCGTTGATGTTGTGGACAACGCCGTCGGCGTCGGGGGCGATGGTGGAGACCACCGGGATCCGTCCCGCGTCGATCAGGTCGAGCACGGCGCCGGGGTTGACCTCGGTGACGTCACCGACCAGCCCGATATCGGTGGCGACGCCCTCGACGGTGACGGTGCGCCGGGTCGCGGTGAACAGATGCGCGTCTTCCCCGGAGATGCCGACCGCGTACGGCCCGTGCGCGTTGATCAGCCCGACGAGCTCGCGCCCGACCTGGCCGAACAGCACCATCCGCACCACATCCATCACCTCGGGGGTGGTGACGCGGAAGCCGCCGCGGAACTCGCCCGCCATGCCGAGCTTCTTCAGCATCGCGTTGATCTGCGGGCCACCGCCGTGCACGACCACCGGGTGCACACCGACGGTGCGCAGGAACGCCATGTCGGCGGCGAAGGCGGCCTTGAGTTCGTCGTCGACCATGGCGTTGCCGCCGTACTTCACGACGACGACCTTGTCGCGGAACTTCTGCAGCCACGGCAGCGCGTCGGCGAGCACATGTGCCTTGTCCAGCGCCGAAAGCGACTGCACCACACCGCCGCTCATGAGCTGTACGCCGAATTCTCTTCGACGTAGGCGTGCGAGAGATCCGTGGTGCGCACCATCGCGGTGCCCTCGCCCACATGGAGCTCGATCAGCACGTCGATATCCTCACCGGACAGGTCGACCTCGCGGGCGCCGGGCGCGCCGACACTGTCGACGCAGACCGGATTGCCGTTGAACGACACCGCGATCCGGTTCGGGTCCAGCGTCACCGGGGCGATGCCGACGGCGGCGAGCACCCGGCCCCAGTTCGGGTCGGAGCCGAACAGCGCGGTCTTGACCAGGCTGTCGCGGGCGACGGCGCGGGCGGCGGTCAGCGCCTCTTCTTCGGACGCCGCACCGGTGACGGTGACCCGCACCCGCTTGGTGACGCCCTCGGCGTCGGCCATCAGCTGGGCGGCCAGGTCGTCACACACGGTGAAGACGGCGGCGTCGAGGTCCTCCTGCGACGGTGCGACGCCGCTGGCGCCGTTGGCCAGCAGCAGCACGGTGTCGTTGGTGGAGCAGGAACCGTCGACGTCGAGCCGGTCGAAGGTGTATTTGGTGGCCTTGCGCAGCGCCTGGTCGAGCTGTTCGGGGGTCGCCACGGCGTCGGTGGTGAGCACGACGAGCATGGTGGCCAGCGACGGGGCGAGCATGCCCGCGCCCTTGGCCATGCCGCCGACGTTCCACTTGTCCTCGTGGTGGAACGCCGATTCCTTCGGCACGGTGTCGGTGGTCATGATGGCGTGCGCGGCATCGGAACCGCCCGACATGCCGCCGCCCATCTCGTGCACGATCTCGGTGACGGCGGGGATGAGCTTGTCCATCGGCAGCCGGTCGCCGATCAGGCCCGTCGAGCAGACCGCGATCTCGCCCGCGCCGGTCTCGGTGCCCCAATTGCTCAGTGCGGCAGCGAGTTCCTCGGCGGTCTGGTGGGTGTCCTGGAAGCCACCGGGACCGGTGCACGCGTTGGCGCCGCCGGAGTTCAGGATGACCGCGCGCACACGACCCGTCTTGAGCACCTGCTGTGACCACAGCACCGGTGCGGCCTTGACCTGATTGCTGGTGAACACGCCCGCCGCGGCGTATTCGGGGCCCTCGTTGAGCACCAGCGCGAGGTCGGGCTTGCCGCTGGCCTTGATGCCCGCCGCGATACCCGCGGCGCGGAAGCCGAGCGGGGCGGTGACGCCCTGGGTGTGGATCAAATTGCCATGGTCCGTCGTGTGCGGATCAGGGGTCGTCACGGTGCCACTCCTACGGTGGAAAGTCCTGCGGTCTCGTCGAATCCGACGGCCAGATTCATCGATTGCACCGCGGCGCCCGCGGTGCCCTTGGTCAAGTTGTCGATCGCGCCGATCACCACGAGCAGACCGGCGTCGGCGTCGACGGTGACCTGCAGGGTGATGGCGTTGGAGCCGAGCACCGAACCGGTCTGCGGCAGTACGCCTTCGGGCAGCAGATGCACGAACGGCTCGTCGGCGTAGGCCTTTTCGTAGACCGCGCGCGCTTCGGCCGCGTCCACCTTCACCGGGGCGGTGCAGGTCGCGAGGATGCCGCGCGGCATCGGGGCGAGGACGGGGGTGAACGACACCGCGACGTCGACGCCGCCCGCCGCCTTCAGGTTCTGCGCGATCTCGGGGGTGTGCCGGTGCGCGCCGGCGATGCTGTAGGCGCGGACGCTGCCCATCACCTCGGAACCGAGCAGGCCGACGTCGAGCTTGCGGCCCGCGCCGGAGGTGCCGCTGATGGCGACCACGTTCACGGCCGGCTCGATGATGCCCGCGGCGATGGCCGGGGCCAGCGCGACGCTGGACACGGTCGGGTAGCAGCCGGGCACGGCGATGCGCCGCGCGCCGGTGAGCGTGGCCCGGCCGCCGGGCAGCTCGGGCAGGCCGTAGGGCCAGCTGCCCGCGTGGGCGCTGCCGTAGTACTTCTCCCAGGCGGCGGCGTCGGTGAGCCGGAAGTCGGCGCCGCAGTCGATGATCACCGTCGACTCGGGCAGGGCCTGCGCGATGGCGCCGGACTGACCGTGCGGCAGGCCGAGGAAGACGATGTCGTGGCCCGCCAGGACCTCGGGGGTGGTTTCCTGCAGGATCCGGTCGGCCAGCGGCAGCAGATGCGGCTGGAGCGCGCCCAGCGCGGTGCCCGCGTTGGATCCGGCGGTCAGCGCCCCGATCTCGAGGCGCCCGGCTCGGTATTCGGGGTGGTTCAGCAGCAGACGCAACACTTCGCCACCGGCGTATCCACTCGCACCGGCAACCGCCACCCGCAACGCGGGTCCCGACGAATCAACCATGTGATGATTATGCACGACTATGCAAGCTCATTCATGAGCAGGTGCGGTCGCGACCGGCGTCTTGGGTCCGATCAGCCGTGCGACCAGGGGAAACACCAGAACTGTCGTCGCACCGGCAGCGACAAGGACCGAGGCGGTGTCGCCGGTCATCAACTCTGTCGACACGGCCACCTGGGTGACGGCGACGATGATCGGCAGGCCGGTGGCCGCGAACAGCGCGAGCTGGGCCCGCTCGCGCGGTGCCTCCAGGTTGCGCCCGTGCGGAACGTACCGTTCGCTCAGCCAGACCGGCAGGCCGCGGGCGACGGCGATGGCGGCCACGAACGAGGCCCACAGCAGCGGCTGTCCCGCAACCGCCGACATATCGATCGCCATCCCCGACACCACGAAGAATACCGGGATCAGCAGGCCGTAGCCGATGGTCTCCAACTGCTCGTCGACGCGTGGATGACCCGCCGCGATGAGTCTGCGCAGCACCATGCCCGCGGCGAACGCGCCGAGCACCACATCCAGATCGAAGCGTTCGGCCACCACCATGAGCACGAGCAGCAGCAGGATCGACCCGCGCACCGGCAGCTGGGAGGTGCCGCCGTCCATCCTGGCCAGTGCCGCGCCGAGATCGGGGATCCGGCCGAACAGGCGCACCGGGATCAGCCCGACCAGCAGCGCCGCCACCACGAACAGGGCGAGCACGACGAGCGCGGCGACCACATCGCGGCTGCTCAACAGCACCGACATGGCCACGATCGGGCCGAGTTCGCCGACCGCGCCGTGCGCGAGCACGGCGCGGCCGAGCGGGGTGTCGAGCAGACCTGCCTGTTTGATGATCGGCAGCAGGGTGCCCAGCGCGGTGGAGGTCATCGCGATGGCGACGGCGATGTGGTTGGTGACCGATTCGCTGCTCGCCAGCACGGTGACCAGCCCGAACGCGAACACCAGACCGGCCAGCCACACCAGCCAGGCCACCCGCCCCGAGCGGCCACCGAGCAGCTTCGGGTCCAGTTCGTAGCCCGCCAGCAGGAACAGCATGCCGAGGCCGAGTTCCTTGATGAGGTCGACGCCGCCCTCGGCGGTGGCCCAGCCGAGGGCGAACGGTCCGAGGATCGTGCCCGCCACGAGCAGGATCACCACGTCCGGCACGAATCCGCGCAGTGCGCGGGAGAGCAGCGGAGCCACCACCGCGACGAGTGCGATCCAGAACAGCGACACGATCGGCGACGGACCGGCCACAGCGGCGGAGGCAAGCAGCTCCATCGCCTCATCGTGGCACAGCGGATCGGCCGATCCCGGAAACCTCGCTGCGATCGCTCGCTACTTCGCCGGGTCGACCCCGAAGGTCTCGGCGATGTCGTCCAGCACCGAGTGGGCGCCGGTGAGGCCGACGGAGGTCAGCCAGACCAGGTCGTCGACCGGGGTGATCTTGCCTTTCAGCTGATTCCACAGCGGGTTCGCCGCGGCGGCCGCCTTGCGCTGGGTGGCGGCGTCCTCACCGTTGCTGGTGAGGAAGATGTAGTCGGCGTCGGCGTCCAGCAGCCGCTCGGGGCTCAGCGCGAGCGCGAAGTCGTTCTTCGGATCGTCGGACTTGTCGGGCTGGTTCAGGCCGGTGTCGGCGAAGATGTCGCCGACGAAGCTGACCCGCTGCATCAGCCGGTCCTCCTTCGGCAGGAAGCGCAGCAGCGAGACGGTCGGAGTGGTGCCACCATTCTTGGCCTTGATCGCCGCGCCGATCTTGGCGGCGCGATCCTGGTACGCCGTGAGCTTGGTCTGGGCGAGCTTCTCCTTGTCGACCGCCTTGGCGAGCAGCAGCAGGTTTTCCTTCCAGGTGGCGCCGGTCGTCTGGCTGAACACGACCGGCACCGTGCCCGAACCGAGCTTGATGCCCTTGAACTGCTCGTACTGCTTCTCGTGCCGCACCTTCGCCGACACGATCAGGTCCGGCCGGGCGCCGGCCAGCTTCTCGATGTCGGGAGTCTGCAGGTTGCCGATGTTGACCGCCTGCCCGCCGCAGGTCTGCGCGGCCGCGCCGAGGAACGCGGGCAGCTTCTCGCCCATGCTCTGGTAGGTCGTGTACGCGACCAGTTCGGTGTCGAGCACTAAGGCGGCATCGACGAACGTCTGATCGAGCGCGGCGATCCGGACCGGGCGGGTGGTGATGGTGGCCGGGTCGACGACGGTGCCGACATTCGCGCCGGCCTTGTCCGTGACCGCGTTCTTCTCGATGGTGCGCGGGTAGGCGCCGCCGTCGAGGTTGCCCGCGGTGTCGCAACCGCTTCCGGTGGCACCGGTCGTGGTCTGGCCCTGGCCACACGCGGACAGGCTCAAGACGGCTGCGGCGACCACAGCGGCTGCGGCGAGCCGGCGGCTCATTGGGGTGTACATTGACGTCCTCCAGGGTGGGTTACGATGGCCAGGCTTCGCTAACGTAGCGAAGGCTTACCTAATAACCTAACCGGAAGGGGGGCAGTGACCGCACCGCCCGCAATCGTGCTCACCCGAACGCGGTCTCGCAGGTTGCTGCTCGTTGCCGGACTGCTGTCCGCGGTGCTCGCGGCCATCCTGCTCAGCCTGGCCGTAGGCACCAAATTCATTCCGCCCCTGGATGTTCTAGACGCGCTCGGCGGCACCACCGACACCGAGACCGGCGCCATCGTCAACGGCTTGCGTATGCCGCGCACCCTGCTGGGAATCCTCGCCGGCCTCGCGCTCGGCGTCGCGGGCGCGGTGATCCAGGGCCACACCAGGAACCCCCTCGCCGACCCGTCGCTGCTCGGCATCACGCAGGGGGCGGCCCTCGGCATCGTCCTGGCCGTGATGATCGGGGGCATCTCCAGCCTGTTCGGGTATGTGTGGTTCGGGTTCGCCGGCGCGCTGATCGCCACCGTCACCGTTTTCGTCATCGGCGCGACAGGCCGTGGCGGACCCACCCCGGTCACCCTGGCCTTGGCCGGGGCCGCCGTCAGTTACCTCTTGCAGGGCCTGATCTCGGCAGTGGTGCTGTTCGACACCGATGTCACCGATATCTACCGCTTCTGGAAGGCCGGTTCCCTGGTCGGCTCCGACCTCGGCCTTCTCGGCAAAGCCGCGCCGTTCGTGATCGTCGGGATCGTCCTGGCCCTGGCCAACACTCCCGCGCTCAACGCCCTCGGCCTCGGTGAGGACACCGCCCGCGCACTGGGCCATCGCGTCTTCCTGGCCCGCACCGTCGGTATCGGTTCGATCGTGCTGCTGACCGGCGCGGTCGTGGCGATCGCCGGGCCGCTCGGCTTCGTCGGGCTCGTCGTCCCGCACCTCGCGCGTGGCATCACCGGACCCGACTACCGCTGGCTCGTCCCCGTGGCCGGACTGCTCGGCGTGGTGATGGTGCTGGTCGCCGACACCGCGGGGCGGCTGATCCTGGACAAGGGCGAACTACCCGCGGGCATCATGCTCGCCTTCGTCGGCGCCCCGTTCTTCATCGTGCTGGTCCGCCGCCGCAGGCTGGTGAGCATTTGAGTACCGTGCCCGCGGTCCGGCTGGGACCGGTGTCATGGCAGCTGCGGCTACGGACGATCACCGTGCTGCTGGTCGGTCTGGGAGTGCTTGGCGCGACGAGTTGCGTCGCGCTGGCGCTGGGCACCTACACGATGCCCGGCGGCGGTCCGGTCACCCCGTGGGATGTGCTCGCGGTGCTGACCGGTGGTGGCGACGACGGCCTCGCGTACGTGGTGTGGGACCTGCGCCTGCCCAGGATCCTGACCGGTGCGCTGGTCGGCGCGGCGCTGGCGTTGTCGGGTGCGATCACGCAGGGCATCGCCCGGAATCCGTTGTCCAGTCCCGACATTCTCGGCGTCACCGCCGGGGCGAACGTGGCCGCGGTCGCGGTGATCGCCCTGTCGGGCAGCAAGGGCCAGATCAGCGGCGCCGCCGCCGAGATCGGGGTGCCCGCCGCCGCCATGATCGGCGGATTGATCGCCGCGCTGGCCGTTTTCATGTTGGCGTGGCGGCGCGGCATCGAAGGATACCGGCTCGTCCTCGTCGGCCTCGGCGCCGGTTCGGTGTTGTCCAGCGTCACCTTCTGGATGCTCAGCGTCGGCGAAGTCGACGTCGCGGCGCGGGCGGTGACCTGGCTGACCGGCAGCCTCAACGGCAGTGGCTGGATCCAGGTGACACCGGTGGCGCTCGCCCTGGCGATCCTGGTGCCGGTGGTACTGGCGGGCACCCACCTGCTCGGCGCACTGCATTTCGGTGACGACACCGCCCGCTCGCTCGGCGTGCGGCTCAACGCCGCCCGCCTGACGCTGCTGGTCCTCGCCGTGCTGCTGGCCGGGGTCGCCACCGCGTCCGCGGGCGCGATCATCTTCGTCGCCCTCGCCGTGCCCCAGGTGGCGCTGCGACTGACCGGCTCCGCACAACCACCCCTGCTGACCTCGGCCGTGCTCGGCGCTGCCTTCACCGTCGCCGCCGATCTCGTCGCCCGCACCCTGTTGCCCGCCGGGGAACTCCCCGTCGGTGTGATCACCGCCGTGCTCGGCGCGCCCTATCTGATCTATCTGTTGATGCGGCGCAATCGTGCCGGGAAAGTGGGCGCGTGATGACCGTGCGGCTGCAGGCCAGCGACCTGACCCTCGGCTACGGACCGCTGACCGTCGTCGACGGACTGAGCCTGGACATCGTCAGCGGCACCGTCACCGCGGTGATCGGGCCCAACGGTTGCGGCAAATCCACTCTCCTGCGCGCGATGGCCCGGCTGCTGCGCCCCAGCGGAGGTTCGGTACACCTGGACGGCCACCGCATCGACCGCATGTCGACCAGGGAAGTGGCCCGCGTCCTCGGCATCCTGCCCCAATCACCGCAGGCCCCCGAAGGACTCACCGTCGCCGACCTGGTCGCCCGCGGTCGGCACCCGCACCAGCGCTGGTATCGCCAGTGGTCCGCCGACGACGAATCCGCCATCGCCGAGGCCCTGTCCTGGACCGACATGGCCGAGTTCGCCGATCGCCCGCTCGACGAGCTGTCCGGTGGGCAACGCCAGCGCGCCTGGATCTCGATGGCGCTGGCCCAGAACACCGACCTGCTCCTGCTCGACGAACCGACCACCTTCCTCGACCTCGCCCACCAGATCGAGGTTCTCGACCTGGTCCGCCGCCTGCACCTGGAAGCGGGCCGGACCGTGGTGATGGTGCTGCACGACCTGAATCTCGCCGCGCGATACGCGGATCGGCTGGTCGCGATGCGGGCAGGCCGCGTGGTCGCGGCGGGAGCGCCCGCCGAGGTCCTCACCGAAGAACTGGTGGCGGAGGTGTTCGGTCTGCGGTCGAAGGTGATCGAGGACCCGGTCACCGGAACGCCGCTGGTGGTCCCGGTCGGACCAGTCTGACCCGTGCTCAGTCCTTGCGGACGACCCGTTCGCCCGCGCCCGGCTTCCACACGGTGATGTTGAGGTGGTCGTCCTCGACTTCGACCGTCGACGCGCCGGTGAGATCGGCAACGTAGAAGTGATCGAACTTCATGCCGCGGATATCGAAACCGTTGTCGTCGAACAGTTTCTGCGCGAAGCGGGCGTGGACGGCTTCGTCCGGGAGGTCGGTGACGGTGCCGAACAGTTTGGCGTCGCCGTCGGAGACGTTCGTGTCGACGGTGGCGGTGTGCAGGCAGAAGCGGGGGTCGCGGGCGAGGTCGTCGAATTTGCGGGTGTTCGGCATGCCTGCCAGGACGAGCATGTCCTCGAAGACGGCCGGCTCGATCGGGCTGATCCGCGGCGATCCGTCGGCCCGGAGGGTGCCGAGCATGCACAGATTGCCGGTCGCCTGGTGCCTGCGCAGGAACAGGGCGGAGATACTCGGCGCTTCCTCGGTGAACTGGCTCCACGTGGTCATAGTTCGAACGGTACGACCAAACGTTGACATCCTGTGTCATGTTCTGCGGCTAGTCTCGGGAACATGCGAGCGAGCAGGCTGGTGCAGCTACTGCTCCTGTTGCAGGCCAACGGCGGGGCGACCGCGACCGAGCTGGCACGGGAGCTGGAGGTGTCGGTGCGCACGGTGTACCGCGACGTCGAGGCGCTGTCGTCGGCGGGCGTTCCGGTGTACAGCGAGCCGGGGCGCGGTGGTGGTGTCCGGCTGATCGACGGCTACCGGACCCGGCTGACCGGCCTCACCTCCGACGAAGCCGACGCCGTCCTGCTGGCCGGGCTGCCCGGCGCCGCCGCCGACCTCGGACTCGGCACCGTGCTCGCCACCGCCCAGCTCAAGATGCTCGCCGCACTGCCACCCGAGTTGCGCGGGCGAGCGACACGCATCGCCGACCGCGTCCACATCGACATGCCGGGCTGGTTCCACCGCCCGGACGAAACGCCGACGCTGGCCACGGTCGCCGATGCGCTCTGGCACGACCGGCGTCTGGCCGTCAGCTATC
Source organism: Nocardia sp. NPDC055053 (assembly GCF_053608285.1). NCBI lineage: Bacteria > Bacillati > Actinomycetota > Actinomycetes > Mycobacteriales > Nocardiaceae > Nocardia > Nocardia sp. NPDC055053. The sequence goes on from NZ_JBSGVD010000010.1 coordinate 59,511, forward strand.
GCCGTCAAGACAAGACCGTCGAGCGCACCCTCGACCCGCTCGGCCTGGTCATGAAGGCGGGCACCTGGTACCTGATCGCGCGCGACCGACCCGATATCCGTTCCTACCGGGTGAGCCGGATCGCGACCGCCGTGCCGACCGGCGAATCCTTCACCCGCCCTGCCGATTTCGAACTCGCCGCGCACTGGCAGGAGTCGGCCGACGAGTTCGCCCGGTCCATCCTGCGGGTGAGTGCGCGGTGCCGGATCTCGGCTGATCACCTGACCCTGCTCCGGCTGATGAACGATCCGGCCGCGGTGCGCCAGGCGCTCACGTCCCTCGGCACGCCCGACGCCGACGGTTGGGTGGATATCACCATCCCCGGCGAGTCCTACGAGATCCTCGCGCACGCGTTGCTGCCCCTCGGCGAACACGTCGAAGTCCTGGATCCACCCGAACTGCGCACCGCGATGGCAAGTACGGCGGCCGCGATGTACGCGCGCTACCAGCCGTCGGCCTGACCGGTAGGGGTCGCGCGATCACTCCTGGCCCGAGTCCGCAACCACACGCGGCCCGGACTGTCAGCACGTCCAGTCGAGAATCTCACCCATCGCGCGGAGGGAAACGGACATCGGCGTGATCCGTAATGCCGTGTCGCGCAAGGCAACCAGCGGTACTGCGGAGAGCTGGCCGATCGTGCCGATGCGCGCGGACCGCGCGACGATCATCTGCGTCCGCGGACGACGTTCCCGGTCATACCGCACCATCCCGTCGGACTCCCCCGCCAGCCGGGCCAGCACCACGGCGTCCTCGAGCGCCTGGCACCCACCCTGCCCGAGATTCGGTGTCATCGCGTGGGCAGCGTCGCCGACCAGGGCGATGCGGCCGGCCGTGTAAGTGGACAGCGCAGGCAGCTCGTAGATGTCGTTGTGCAGCACCGTGTTCTCGTCCGCGGCGGCCAGCAGGGCGGGGATCGGGTGATGCCAGCCGGCGAAGCGGGCACGGACCTCGGCGAACGAGCCCGGAGCGTTCTCGGGTGCGTTGTAGACGGCGAAACAATAGACACGCCCGTCGGCGAGCGGTGCCATCCCGAAACGTGCTCCACGACCCCACGTCTCACCGAACTCGGTCAACGGTTCGTCGATATCGACCACCGCACGCCACGCGGTGTAGCCGGCGTAGCGGGCGGGCACATCGCCGCAGACCGCGCGGCGGACGACACTGCGGATCCCGTCCGCGCCGACGACCAGATCCGCGGTCGACACACCGCCGGAATGGACCACCGAACCGTCGGTTCCCGCTTCCGACACCGAAATACCGGTTCGCACAACATCATCGGGAATCGCACCGCGCAGGATGTCGAGCAAGGCCGCACGGTGGATCACCACGGGAGCACCGAATCGCGCCCGCATCGTCGCCACATCGGTGCGCGAGAGCCACCAGCCCCGCGCGGTCCTGATACCGGCCGAGACGTCCTCGATCGCCTGCTCGCGCACGGCGGCGCCGACACCGAGCGCATCGAGCGCCCGCAACGCGTTGGACCACAACGAGATTCCCGACCTGACCTCGGCGACCTCGGGTGCGCGCTCGAGCACCTGGACCGACCAGCCCCGGCGGGTCAGGGCCAGCGCGGTGGCCAGTCCCCCGATTCCGCCACCGACGACGATTGCCGTGGACATCGCGCCCTCCCTTCGTTGCGGGTACCGGCTCACCGTACTACTGATGTAGTGAATTCTACTACTGATGTAGTGCAGCTCACTACATCAGTAGTATGATCTGCGTGGCCACCAGACGTGAACAGATCCTCGATGCCGCGATCGACCTGCTGGGCACCCGCGGGCCGCGCGCGCTGACCCACCGCGCGGTGGACGAGGCCGCCGCCGTCCCCACCGGGTCGACCTCGAACTACTTCCGCACGCGCGAGGCCTTGCTGATCGGCATCACCGAACGGCTCGAGGCACGTGACCTCGCCGACTTGGAGACACTGAACCGGACCCTCGGCCCAGCCACCGTCGAGCACCTCGTCGAGGGCCTCGCCCGGTTCGTCCTGCACGCCACCGGCCCCGATCGTGCGCGAACCCTGGCACGATTCGCGCTGTTCAGCGAGGCGCAGACAATGCCGGCGCTGCACGAATCGCTGCAACGCGGGCATCATCGGCTGCGGGACTGGGCGATCGAGATGGCGGCCCGGGTCGGCATCGCCGCCGGAGACACGACGATCCTGGTCGACTATCTCGACGGCGTCGTCGCCCACCGGCTCGGCGGCGCGGGGACCGGCACCGATCCGCGCGCCGCACTCGAACGGCTGGTCGCCGCGCTGACCGCCGACCTCAGCTGACGACGGCGAACAACACCGCCGCCACCGCGAAACTCACCACCGACAAGATGGTTTCGAGGACCGTCCACGTCTGCAGTGTCTGCTTCACCGTCATGTTGAAATACTTCGCGATGATCCAGAAACCACCGTCGTTGACGTGGCTGGCGATGATCGACCCCGCCGCGATCGCCATGGCGATGAGCGCGATCGACATCTGCGAGTAGCCCTGATCGGCCACCAGCGGCGCGACGATGCCGCCGGTGGTGACGATCGCGACGGTCGCCGAGCCCTGCGCGACCCGCAGACCACAGCTGATCAGGTAGGACAGCACGATCACCGGCAGACCGGCCGCGGACATGGTGTCGGCCAGCGCCGTGCCGATACCGGTGGCGGAGATGACCTTGCCGAAGAAGGCGCCCGCACCGACCACCAGCAGCACCATGCCGACCGGCTTGAGCGATTCGGCGGTGATGGTGCTCAGTTCCTGCACCGTCGAGCCGCGCCGGATGCCGAGCAGGTAGAACGCCACCAGCACCGTGATGAGCAGCGCGACGGCGGGCGTGCCGAAGAAGGTGAGCACCTGCAGCAGAGCCGAATCCTTGTCCAGCAGTTGGTAACCGAAGGTCGCGCCGAGGATCAGCACCAGCGGAATCGCGATGATCGCCCCGATCAGCGCCACCGACGGCGGCGATTTCGTCACCACGGCGGTACCGCCGGTTCCCTCGGTCGCACCGTTGCCGCCGGTCTTGTCCGCGCCGTTGCCGGTGGGCTCGAGCGGCACGAACTCGGCGGGCACCTCGACCTGCACGCGCTTGCCGATCCAGGTGCCCCAGGCGATGCCCGCGGCGAGGAAACCCGGGATACCGCAGACGAATCCCATCAGGATCAGCCAGCCGAGGCTCACCCCGAGCAGACCGCCGAGCGCGACGGGACCGGGGTGCGGCGGCAGGAACGCGTGCGTCATCGACAGACCGGCCAGCATCGGCATGGCGTAGAGCACCAGCGAGCGCCCGCCGCGCTTGGCCGCGACATACACCAGCGGCGCGAGCACGAAGATGCCGATGTCGAAGAAGACGGGGATACCGAAGATGAGGCCGAGCAGGCCCATCGCGACGGGAGCGCCCTTCTCGCCGAACACCTTCAGGAGTTTGTCGGTGAGAACGTCGGCGCCGCCGGATCGTTCGAGGATCGCGCCGAGCACGGTGCCGAGACCGATGATCACCGCGATGTGCCCGAGGATGCCGCCGAAGCCTGTTTCCAGCAGTGACTCACCGGCTTTCAGCGGTGTGCCGACGATCTCGGCGACCGGTAGCCCCGCGGCGAGTGCCAGCAGCAGACCGGTCAGCAGCAGCGCGACGAACGGCTCCAGTTTGACCTTGATGATAGCGATGAGTAGCACGGCGATCGCGAGACCGCACAGGACCAGCAACCCGGGGGTGGTGGTGCGCAACCAGTCGACAGTGGCGCCCATGGGATACCTCTCAATCAAGCGAATGGACGAAGCGTGCGGCTTTGGCGCCGATGTGGGACCAGCGCGAACTCGCGACGTCCAGTGGGGCGACAACCTCGGTCCCCGCGGTGACGGCGATGGCCCCCGCCCGCAGGAATTCGCGGGCGTTGTGGGCGTTGACGCCGCCGGAGGGGATGAGGAAAACGTGCGGGAACGGACCGAGCAGATCCTTCAGATAGGCCGGGCCGAGCGCGCGGGCCGGGAAGATCTTCACCGCCGCCGCGCCCATCTCGACCGCGGCCAGCACCTCCGAGGGGGTGAACGCGCCCATGACGACCGGGATCTGGTTGGCGACAGCCACTTCGGCGACCTCGGGACGCAGCGCGGGCGTCACCAGGAACTTGGCGCCCACCTCGATCGCCGCTTCGGCCTGGTCGCGGGTGGTCACGGTGCCGACGCCGATGACGGCGGCGCTCACCGCCGAGGCCTTGCCGATCGCGTCGAGCACGCCGAGGGTGGTGAAAGTGAGCTCGACGGCGCGAATGCCGGACCCGGCCAGGGCTTCGGCGAGCGCGACCGGGTCGGGGATGGCGGGCGCGCGGACCACGGTGAGCGCACGGTCGGCGCGGATCACCTCCATGGCCTCGGATGACGAGCTGAGCAGCGGGTTCATCGGGTCTCCTCTCGCGTGGCGTCCATGCGCAGGGCGCGCCCGGCGCGCACACCGGTCGCGGTGCCGTTCTCCACCGCGAATTCGCCGTTGACCAGCACGTGCTGGATGCCACGCGCCTGTTGTTGTGGATGCTCGAAGGTTGCCGTGTCGTGGATCGTCGCCGGATCGAACACGACGAGGTCGGCGGCGTAGCCGGTGCGGACTAGCCCGCGCCGGGCCAACCGCAGCCGGGCCGCCGGGCGTCCGGTGAGGTGGTGCACGCACTCCTCCAGCCCGAGGACGCCGAGTTCGCGGACGTAGCGCGACAGGTAGCGGGGAAAGGTGCCCCAGGCGCGCGGATGCGGTCGCGCGCCGACGAGCAGGCCGTCGCTGCCGCCCATGTGGCCGGGGTCGACCATGATCGCGCGCACGTTCTCCTCGTGGCCGACGTGCTGGAGGATGGTGGTCGCCAGCTGGTCGCGGCGCAGCAGGTCGAAGAACACCTCGACCGGCGCCCTGCCCTCGCCGGCCGCGATCTCGGCGACGGTCCGTCCGACGTAGGCGGACAGCGCCTCGTCGCCGACGCCGCTGATCTGGATGGTCTCCCACTCGACGGTGACGCCGTGGCAGCCGTCGGACCCGTTGACGTTCACATCCGCGGTGATCCACGCGCGCTCGGCGGGATCGTCGAGCCGGGCCAGCGCGGCGTCGGGTCCACCCGACATCGCCCAGCTGGGCAGCAGCGCCGACAGCGTGGTCGCGCCGGGCAGATACGGGTAGGTGTCGAGGGTGATGTCGCAGCCGTCGGCGCGGGCCAGCGCGAGCATCGCCAGGAATTCCGGTGCGCGGCCACGGTTCACGCCGAAGTTCATGGTGGCGTGGGTGAGGTGCAGCGCGCAGCCGGTCGCCTTGGCCAGGCCCATCATCTCCGCGTAGGCCTCGAGCGCGCCCGCGCCGTAGGAGCGGGTGTGTGGCGCGTAGAAGCCGCCGGAGGAGGCGACGACCGAGCACAGGGCGGCGAGTTCGCCGGTGTCGGCGTACATTCCGGGCGTGTAGGTGAGCCCGCTCGACATGCCGACCGCGCCCTCGTCGAGACCCTGGGCCAGCAGCGCGCACATCCGGTCGATCTCGGCGGTGGTGGCCGGTCGCTGTTCGGTACCGACGACGAGCAATCGCAGGGTGCCCTGCGGGACCAGGTAGGCGGCGTTGGGCGTGATGCCCTCGTCGAGCCGCTCCAGATATTGCGCGACCGTGCGCCAGGAGAAGTCGAAATCGGCGGGGTTACCGTTCCAGCCCGCGATCTGCTTGCGCACCACCGCGAGTGCGGCGTCGTCGATCGGCGCGTAGGACAGGCCGTCCTGGCCGATCACCTCGGTGGTCACGCCCTGGGTGATCTTCGGGAAGTGCCCGGGGCAGGTGAGCAGGGACAGGTCCGAATGCGCGTGCATGTCGATGAACCCGGGTGCGAGCACCGAACCCGGCTGTGCCGGCACCACTCTCGCGTCGGCGGTGATCGATCCCGCCGGACCCGCCTCGGCGATGCGCCCGGCGCGGATCAGTACGTCGCCGCGACGGCGTGGGGCGCCGGTGCCGTCGACGATATCGATGTCACGAAACAGCAAGTCCGTCATGGTCATCCGTCAGAAGTAGGTGCGGATCAGGTCGACCACGCGCGGCCGGTCCGCCGCGGCGCTGTCGATCACCGGAATGCGCCGCCACTTGTCGAATGCCGTGCACGGATGCGACAACCCGAGCCGCACGATGCTGCCGACCGGGAGATCGGTGGCAGCGGCGCCGGGCAAGCGCAGGAAGGTGTGCTGATCGTTGAGCGCGGTCACCCGCGCGCCTGCGGGCAGCGCACCGCCGCCGACCACCAGCTGCGGCACCGGCAGGCCCTCGTCGAAGGGGAAGTCGCGCTTGCCGCCGTCGAGCAGCGCCAGTTCCGGCTCGGGCCGGGAGACCACCCTGGCCCAGCCGTGCATCGCGGCGCGCAGCCCGGGCTCGACGGCGGGCGCGGCCAGCGGGGAGATGCCGGCGTAGAAGCCGTCGTCGTGGACGAGGTAGGCGCCGCTGCGCAGCACGACCGTGGTGGTGTCGTCGGCCAGGCACGCCAGCTCGTCGACGACGAGTTCGGGGTAGGCGCTGCCGCCCGCGGTGACGATCGCCCGGCCCGGGTAGGCGCCGGACGCGGCGAGATCGGTGTGCAGGGCGGCGAGTTCGCCGAGGTAGCCGCGCACGGCCGCGAGACCCGCGGTGCCGCGATCGTGGGCCAGCGCGCCTTCGTAGCCTGCGACACCGGCCAGGTCCAGCCGTTCACTGTCCCGGATGGCCGCCGCGACCGCCCTGGCTTCGGTGCGGGTGCGCGCCCCGGTACGACCGTGCGGGCCACCCAGCTCGACCAGCAGCCGCACCGGCGGCGCAGCCGGGGTGTCGCGCAGGATCTTGTCCATCAGTTGGACGGTGGCGACGCTGTCGGCCCAGCAGTAGAACCCGAAGGCGGCATCGCGCGCCGATTCCGCTGCGACCCAGGCCAATCCGGCCGGATCGACGAGCGCGTTGGCGAGCATGATCCGGCCGAGGCCGAACGACCGGGCGATCTGGGCCTGCCAGCCGGTGGCCAGCGTGATCGCCCACGAGCCCGCCGCGAGCTGTTCGCGCCACAGTTGCGGAGCCATCGTGGTCTTGCCGTGCGGAGCCAGCGCGACACCCGCCGCGGCGGTCCACCCCGCCATCAGCGCGAGATTGGCATCGAGCAGGCCGCGATCGAGGGTGAGCAGCGGCGTCTGCCACGCGGCGAGTTCCGGCGCGGTCGCGAGGTAGTCGCGCACGGTGTGCCCCCACGCCGCGGGCGGCGCGCTCTTGTCCTGTGGCCCGAGCACCTCGTCGGCGAGCGCGTCCACGACGGCGTTGTCGATCGTCACAGCTTCCCTTTCCGTCGATCACCGGGCAGGTCACCCCGTCCGGTCGGCGATATCGGACTTGCATTGCATAATGTGCAACGATGGTTGCACTGAGTGTTTCTGCTCGTTATTGTGCATCTCGACGACAGTGACCGCAAGCACGAAAGGGCGAAAAGGGTGACACAGGCAACAGCGGTGACGCCGAGGGCGGTCACCGTGGGCGAGGGGCTGGCCGTGCTCGTTGCCCGCCAAGGACCGCTCGAGCAGTCCGCGCGGTTCGATCGGAGCGCGGGCGGGGCCGAGGCGAACGTGGCCATGGTGCTGACCCAGCTCGGCGTCTCGGCCGCCTGGCTCTCCCGGGTGGGCGACGACGGGTTCGGGCGCTACCTGGTGACCCAGCTGGCCGCCCAGGGCGTCGATGTCGACGCGGTCGCCGTCGATCCCGTGCGCCCGACCGGCGTCTACATCAAGGAGCGCGGCAGCGGGTCGGGCGCACCGCACGATCTGCCCGCCCATGCCAGCCGCATGCACTACTACCGCGCCGGCTCGGCGGCCAGCGCCCTGTCCCCCGCCGACCTCGCGCCGCGGGCGGCGGCCGGGTTGCTCGATCGCACCGATCTCGTGCATTTCACCGGTATCACGCCGGCGCTGTCGGAGTCGGCGAACGCACTGACCCGCACCTTGATCGCCCTGCCACGGCGCGGACGGCTGGTCAGCTTCGACCTGAATTACCGTCCGGCACTGTGGGGTTCGCGCGTGGACGAAGCCGCCGACGAGCTCGCCGCCCACGTCCGCGGTGCGGATGTGGTGCTGCTCGGCGCCGACGAAGCCGAGGAGATCTTCGGTACCGACGACCCGGCCGCCTTGCGCGCGCTGTTCCCCGAGCCCGCCCAGCTGATCGTCAAGAACGACAAGCACTCCGTGACCGGCTTCGACGGCGGCCGCTCCGTCGACGTGCCCGCGCTCGCGCTGGACATCACCGAACGCATCGGCGCCGGTGACGCTTTCGCCGGCGGCTACCTGGCCGCGCTGCTGCACGGTGCCGACCTGCGCACCCGGTTGCGCTACGGCCATCTGTGCGCGGCGGCCGCTCTCACCGCGACCGGCGATGTCGCGAAACTGCTTCCGGTGCAGGACATCCGGCGCCTGGCCGCACTGCCGGAGACCGACTGGACCGGGCTGCGCTACCCGGACTCGATGGATGGGACGATCAGCCGATGAGTCAAAGCGTGTCGCGGGCCCTGTCCATTCTCATCGCCCTCGGCGAGGATTCGCAGTCCCTCGACGAGCTGGCCGCGCGGCTCGGGGTGCACAAGTCGACGGTGCTGCGGCTGCTGCAGACCATGCAGGCCGAACGGTTCGTCGTGCGTGACAGCGCGCACCGGTATTCCCTGGGCACCCGCATGTTCGAATTGGCCAGTCGCGCACTGGAGAACCGCGACGTCCGCACCGTCGCCCGGCCGCATCTGAGCGCGCTCGGCGCCGCCACCGGCCAGACGGTGCACCTGGCCGCCTACGAATCCGGCGACGCGGTCTACATCGACAAGGTCGACGCCGAGCAGGCCGTGCGAATGTACTCGCGGATCGGCCGACCCGCCCCGCTGCACTGCACCGCCGTCGGCAAGGTACTGGTCGCGGCGCTGCCCCGCACCGAATGGCGTTCGGTCGCCGCACGATTGGACTACCACCCGTTCACCACCCGCACCCTGCGCACACCCGAGCAGTACCTCGCCGAGCTGGAACTCGTCGCGGCACAGGGCTTCGCCGAAGACCATGAGGAACACGAGAGCTTCGTCAACTGCATCGGCGTGCCCGTCCGCGACGGGATCGGCGCCGTCGTCGCCGCCGTGTCGGTCTCGGTCCCCGACGTGCTGCTCGACCACGAGCAGGTGCTGGCCCTGTTGCCGCAGGTCAGGGCGACCGCCGACGCCATCTCCACCAAACTCGGCTGGGACCCCCGCCGAGACGTCCCCGCGAGGAAAGGCTGAACCCTATGTCCGACAAGATCGCCGTGCGCACCGCCGATGCTCCCGCACCGGCGCACACCTTCTCCCAGGGCGTGCGCAAGGGACCGTTCGTCCAGGTCTCCGGGCAGGGTCCAGTCGACCCCGCGACCAATGAGTACCTGCATTCCGGCGATGTCGCCGCGCAGACCACCCGCACCCTGATGAACGTGCTGGCGATCGTCGAGGCCGCGGGCGCCACCTTCGACGACGTGGTGATGCTGCGCGTGTACCTCACTCAAAGAGACGATTTCGCGGTGATGAACGAAGCGTATGGTGAATTCGTCGTCAAGCACACAACCAACGGCGTCTTACCGTCGCGCACGACCGTTTTCACCGGCCTCCCGCGCGAGGAGATGCTGGTGGAGATCGACGCGATCGCCGTCGTCACGGACTGAACGGCGACTCCGGTGATGTCTCCGACATCGCGCACTACCCCGTGTTGAGATGGGGCAGCTCCCGCGAGGGGGCAGTTTCACCGTTCTACCGAGGAGCACCGCATGTTCGCCAAAACCGCTCGTCCGCTCGCCATCGCCGCTCTCGCCCTCTCCGTCACCGCCATCGGCGCAGGCCCCGCCTCGGCGGCCACCGCGCAGCCGGTCGTCGGTTCGGTGACGGTCTGCGTCGGCGTTCCGGTCGGGCCGCTGTTCGTCAACGTCTGCATCTAGCGGCTAACCCGAGTTGCGCAGGGCGGTGGCCAGGCCGTTCATGGTGAGCAGGATGCCCCGCTTCACGAGTTCGGAATCGTCACCGCCGCGCAATCGACGCAGCAAGTCCACCTGGAGCTGGTTGAGCGGCTCCAGGTAGGGGAACCGATTGTGGATCGACTCCGCCAGTGACGGGTTGTCGCTGAGCAACTCGTCATGGCCGGTGACCGCCACGTACATGCGGATGGTGCGGGCGTGTTCGTCGCGGATCATCCCGAAGATCTGGGCGCGCAGCGTCGCGTCCTCGACCAGGTCCGCATACCGCGCGGCGATGTCGAGATCGCTCTTGGCCATCACCTGCGCCAGGTTCGACAGCACCGTGCGGAAGAACGGCCAGCGCTGATAGAGGTCGGTGAGCCGGGCCAGGCGCTGTGGGTCCGCGCCCACCCATTCCTCGAGCGCGGTGCCGGTGCCGTACCAGCCGGGCAGCATGACGCGTGCCTGGCTCCAGGCCATGACCCAGGGAATCGCACGCAGGTCCGCCACCGAATTGGTGGGTTTGCGCGAGGCCGGACGGCTGCCGATATTGAGGTCGCCGACCTCGGCGACCGGGGTGGATTGGCGGAAGTACTCGACGAAGCCCGGGGTGTCGTGCACGAGTCGCGCGTAGGCGGCGCGGGCACGGGCGGCCAGGTCGTCGAGCAGTTCGTAGGCCGGTTCGGCGTCGTCGCCAAGGCCTTCCATATCCAGCAGGGTCGATTCGAGCGTACCCGCGATCAGTGACTCCAGATTGCGGTGGGCCGCACCCTGTTCGGAGTATTTCGCGGCGATCACCTCGCCCTGTTCGGTGAGCCGCAGCGAACCGCGCACCGCGCCTGCGGGCTGGGCCAGGATGGCGTCGTAGCTGCGGCCGCCGCCGCGACCGACGGTGCCGCCGCGACCGTGGAACAGCCGCAACCGGATTCCCGACTTCCGCGCCACCTCGACCAGATCGAGTTCCGCCCGGTACAGCGCCCAGTTGGCGGCGAGATACCCGCCGTCCTTGTTCGAATCCGAGTAACCGAGCATCACCTCCTGCCGCATGCCCGCCGCCGCGACGAGCTCGCGGTACACCGGAACCTCCAGTACCTCCGACAGCGTCGCGGCGCCCGCGCCCAGGTCCTCGATGGTCTCGAACAGCGGAACGATGCCGACGGGACTGCTCGGCGTGCCCTCGGCGGTGCCGGGATCGAGGATGCCCACCTCCTTGAGCAGCAGGGCCGCCTCGAGCATGTCGCTGACCGAGGTGCACATGCTGATGATGTAGTTCGGGATGGCGGCGGCGCCGAAGGTGTCGATCACCTCCTTGGCTGCCCGCAGCACCCCGAGTTCCTTGGAGGCGAGTTCGCTCAGCTGCGCGTGCGGGCCGAGCAGTGGCCTGCGGGTGCGCAGTTCGTTCGCGAGCAGGTCGACGCGGTCGGCTTCGGACAGGCCCGGGTAGTCGGTGTGCGCGCCCGACCAGGCCAGCAGCTCGGTGACGACCTGCTCGTGCACCTCGGAGTTCTGGCGCAGGTCCAGGCTCTGCAGGTGGAACCCGAAGGTCTCGATGGCGTGGCGCAGGGCGGCGAGGCCGTCGTCGGCCAGCAGCGCGTCACCGCTGGCGCGCATCGAGGCGTCGACGGCGTCGAGGTCGTCGAGCACCGCCTGCGGGGTGGCGTACGGCGCGGCCGTGGTGTCGAGGCCGTTCTCCGGCAGTTCGCCGAGCGCCAGTTCCGCGGTGGCGCTGAGGCGGGCCCGGATCGCGTGCAGCGCACGGCGATACGGCTCGTCGGCGAACACGGCCGCATCGGGGTAGCCCGCCTCGGCGAGCGCGGCGACCGCGGGCGTCACCGGCACCAGCCGGGCGGACTGGGACAGTGTCTTCTCCAGGTCGACCAGCGCGTCCAGATACCTGCCGAACGCGTAGGCCGACGCCTGCTCGGCCGCGGTGTGCACGACTTCCGCTGTCACATAAGGGTTTCCGTCCCGGTCGCCGCCGATCCACGAGCCGGGGCGCAGGATCGGGCGCGGCAGCAGCTCGGCATCGGGCCAGCGCGAGCGCAGCGCGGCACGCACCTGCGCGTTGATCGCCGGGATCACGTCGTAGAGGGTCAGGTCGTAGTAGCGCAGGCCGACCGAGATCTCGTCCTGAATCCGCAAGCGCGCCAACCGGATCAGCGCCGTGCGCCACAGGGTGAGGACTTCCCGGCGGATCTGGCGCTCGGAGTCGTCGAAGCCGGGATCACCCGGCTCGAGCCTGCGCCGCAGCCGCATCAGCGCGGTGATCTTGGCTTGCACGTCGAAGACCGTGCGCCTGCGGGTCTCGGTCGGATGCGCGGTGATCACCGGCGAGACGAGGGCGTCGGTGAGCAACTCGGCCACCGTCGAACCGTCGAGGGCGGCCGCGTCGAGCTTGTCGTAGGTGGCGGCCAGCGAGGAATCCTGGGGCGGCTCCCCCGCCGACACGTGGGCGGCGCGGCGGCGATCACGCTGGATGTCCTCGGCGAGATTGGCCAGCAGCACGAAGTAACTGAACGCCCGGATCAGCGGGATCGCGACCTCGGTCGGGGTGCCGTCGAGCATATCGGCCACCGCGCTGCGCTCGACCTCCTCGCGGCGCACCGCGAACGCCTCGGTGCGCACCCGCTCGATCAGGTCGAAGACCTCGGGACCCTCGTGGTCGCGGATGGTGTCGCCCAGGATGCCGCCGAGAAACCGGATGTCCTCGCGCAGCGGCCGGGTCGCTTCCTGCTCCTGCACGGTTCGCGATTCGCCCATGGAAAGACAGTATTGCCGCCGTCCCCGCCACGCGACCCGGCGACGCGCCCCGCGCGGGTGATCCGGCCTACAGGTGCCGGATCACCCGCGCCGGGTTGCCCGCGGCGAACACCCGGTCCGGCAGGTCGCGGGTGACCACACTGCCCGCCCCGACCACCACGTCGTCACCGATGGTCACCCCGGGACACACGATCACACCGCCACCGAACCACGCGTTGTTCCCGATCCGGATCGGCGCCGCGGATTCCCAGCGCTGCCTGCGCTTCTCGTGATCGTCCATCGGATGCAGCGCGGTCAGCAGCTGACAGCGCGGGCCGATCGAACAGTCGTCGCCGATGACGATCGGCGCGCAGTCGAGCAGGATCGCGTCGTAGTTGAGGAAGCTGTTGGCGCCGATCTCGATGAGATAGCCGTAGTCGCACTGGAATCGCGGCATGATCCACGAGCCCTCCCCCACCTTCCCCAGCAGCTCGCCCAGCAATTCGAACCTGCGCCCGGTCTCGTCCGGACCGGTCCGGTTGAACTCGTCGCACAACCGTTGCGCCCGTTGCCGTTCGGTCACGAGCTCCGGATCGCTGTCCTGGTACAGCTGCCCGCTCAACATCCGCTGCTTCTGTTCACCCATTGCGCCGAGTGTATGGGCGAGATGCCGGGATGTCGCTCGCCATTGCCTGGCGGTGGTCCGGTGGATAGCGTGGGTCGGCATGGTGTCGATGACGCATCTCGCGTCCTTCGCGGGACTGTCCTTCCTGCTCGTCGTGGTGCCCGGCCCGAGCGTGCTGTTCACGATCAGCCGGGCGCTCACGGTCGGCAGGCGGGCGGCGCTGCTGACGGTGGTCGGCAATTCGGTCGGGGTGTACGTGCAGGTCGTCGCGGTCGCCGTCGGGCTCGGCGCCCTCGTCGCCACCTCGGCGGCGGTGTTCACCGCGGTCAAGATGGTCGGCGCGCTCTATCTGGTCTATCTCGGTGTCCAGGCGATCAGGCACCGGGCCGACCTGGCCAGGGCACTCCAGCCCGAGCACGCCACGCCGGGTTTCTCCACCACCGCCGTACTCCGCGACGGGTTCGTCGTCGGCTTCGCCAACCCGAAGACCATCGTCTTCCTCGCGGCGCTGCTGCCGCAGTTCGTCGACCCGACCCGGGGCGCGGTCTCGCAGCAGATGCTGATCCTCGGTATCTGCATCCCCCTGTTCGGGATGGTGTTCGATTCGCTGTGGGCGCTCGCGGCGGACTCCGTGCGCGGCTGGATCGCCCGCACTCCGCGCCGCCTCGCCGCGATCGGCGGCATCAGCGGGCTGGTGATGATCGGGCTCGGCACGTCGCTGGCCTTCACCGGGCGCAAAGACTGACCACCGTGGGGGCGCCGGCGACGGCGTGAAAGTAGGGTCGGAGACGTGACGACAGCGCGAACCCGACACAACTACACCGGTACCTCGGTCGCCGAACGGCAGATCGAGCGGCGGGCGCTGTTCATCGAGGCCGGGCTGACCGTGTTCGCGGAGAAGTCGTATGCCAACAGTTCGCTGACCGATGTGTGCGCGGCGGCGGGGCTGTCGCGGCGGCAGTTCTACGAGCAGTTCGCCGGGCGCGAGGAGTTGCTCGTCGCGGTGTACGACACGGTGCAGAGCAAGGCCAGGGAGGCGGTCGTCGCGGCGCTGGCGGCGGCGGGGACCAACGACCTGCGTACCCTCATCGACGCCGCGGTGCGGGCGTACACGACCGCGATCACCGACGACATCCGGTGCGCCAAAGTCGCTTTCGTGGACATCGTCGGCGTGAGCCCGGCCATCGAGGCCCATCGCGCGCAGGTCAGGGACCAGTGGGGCGAGGTAGTGGCCGCGATCGCCGCCGGGCGCGACGGGGTGCGGACGCCACCCGGTGGCTGGCGGGTCGCGATGGCGGCATTCATCGGCGCCGTGAACGGCGCCGTACACCAGTGGAGCCTGGACGACCCGCGCCCGCCCGTCGACGAGCTGGTCGACGTGTTCTCCACCTTGCTCAACGCCCTCACCACCGCGGAACACCCCGGCCGCTGATTGCGATCCAGGCCACACCCGTGCCATAGTAACCGTCATTGAGACGAAGGCGTCTCAATTCACGTGAGGACTGTGCACGATGAGATCTCCCCTCGCTCTGCGATGGTTCGCCCTGGCGACCGGCGTGCTCGCGGCCGCAACGGTCGTGGTGGCCGGGCCGGTAGCCGCCGAGCCCGCGGCGGTGGCACCCGCGCCGGTGGTTCCACTACCGCCCGAATTGGATCCGGGCTTCTACCTGCCGCCCGCGGCCGTCGTCGCGGCCACGGCGCCGGGTGCGATCATCGCGGTCCGCCAGGTGCGGATCGCCGACTTCGGCCTGCTGCCGATCGATGTGGACGCCTGGAAGGTGTCGTATCGCTCCAACAACAGCCGCGACGAGGCGATTCCGGCGGTCGCCACCGTGATCAAGCCGCGTGGGCAGGCGCCCGAGCCGCGCAAGCTGCTGTCGGTACAGCTGGCCGAGGACTCGACCGCGGGCTATTGCGCGCCGTCCTATGCGCTGCAACATCTTTCGGTCGCGCCCCTGGCAGGTCAGATCGTCGTTCCCGCCGAGTTCCTCTTCGCGCAGGCCGCGCTGGCGCAGGGCTGGGCGGTCGTCGTTCCCGATCACCAGGGCCCGAATTCGGCCTACGCGGCGGGACCGCTGGCCGGCCGGATCACCCTCGACGGAATTCGCGCGGCGACCTCGTTCGCGCCGCTCGAGGTGGGACCGACCGCACCGGTCGGGCTCTACGGATACTCCGGCGGCTCGATCGCGACCGGGCATGCCGCGGAACTGAAGGCCTCCTACGCACCCGAACTGAACATCGTCGGCGCGGCGGAGGGTGGCGTCGGCGCCGATCTCGGTGCGGCGCTGAGCATGGCGAACAACCAGGCGACCTCGGGTCTCGTCTTCGCGGCCGTCCTCGGGCTCACCCGCGAGTACCCCGACTTCGCGGCCTACCTCGATCAGCGGCTCGACCCGGTCGGCAAGGGGCTGTCCGCGATCAAGTCGCCCCTGTGTGTGCAGTACCAGTCGGCGCTGCTGCCGTTCCTCAACATGATCGGCATGATCGGCTCCGACGGCAATCCGCTCGACGATCCGCCGGTCGCGGCGATGCTCGACGACACCCGCATGGGCAAGTCCGTGCCCGACATGCCCCTGTACGTCTGGCATTCGGCCTGGGACGAAATCCTGCCCCTCTCGGCCACCAACACCCTGGTCGACACGTACTGCCGCGACCCGAAGACCTCCCTCACCTACACCCGCGACCACGCCAGTGAGCACATCGTCGCCGAGGTCGTCGGCGGACCGGCCGCGCTGCTGTGGCTGCGCGACCGTCTCGACGGTGTCCCCGCCCCCGCCGGCTGCACCACGTCCGACGCGGGCACCATGGCGGCCACCCCGGGCGCGCTCGACTTCCTCGGCGAGTCCCTCTCCGCGAAGTTCGCCACCCTCTTCGGCGTGCCGCTGGGCTCCCGCTGAGGTCCGCCGCCGGGGCATGGTCGACGACCATGCCCCGGTCATGTTCGCGCACACGCTGATTCAGGATCGACGCCGATTCGGCGATACATATTGACGTTCTGTGTTGATTTGTATCATACTCGCCGGGTTCGTCGATCATGAGCAGGAGGTGCCCCGTTGACCGACAATGCACGGGCTGCGCTGGAGTTACTTCGCGATGCGGATCAGTTCAAGTGGTATGTCATTCCGCTCTTACTGATGGTCATCTACATCTATTCCGTCGAGATCGAGCGGCGGAACTGGAATGTGCTGTTCGCGGGGCTCGCGCTGTGGGGCATGGACTGGTTCAACGAGATCTGGAACGCGCTGGTCTTCCACGTCACCGAGCGTGCGCCGGTGTGGGCGGCGAGCGGGCCGACGGCGTATCAGATCCTGATCGGGCTGAATATCGAGATCTGCTTCATGTTCGCCATCATGGGGATCGCGGCGGCGAAGATGCTGCCGCCCAAGGAAACCCGGATCTTCGGACTGCCGAACCGGCCGGTGCTGATCGCGGCGAATTCCGCCGCCGCGGTGGGCGTCGAGGTGCTGCTGAACAAAGCCGGGGTGCTCACCTGGGATTGGTCGTGGTGGCAGCCCGGCTTCCCGTTCCTGATCTGGATCATCGGGTACGTGCCGTTCTTCGCGGCCTGCTTCTTCGTGCACGATCTGCCCAGCGTGCGCGGCAAGGCGCTGGTGGTCGGGGCGATCTTCGGCGTCGATGCCGTCGCCCTTGCCGGTTTCGGCGCGGCGGGGTGGCTGTGAGGCGCGGGCACGCCCGGCGTGCAGCGCTGATCGCGGCGGCCGGACTGGTCTTCGCCGGGGTGACAACACCATCGGCGTCCGTCGCAGATCCGGGATGCCTGCCGGTGGGTACGGTCGGTACGCCGGAGGTGACTGTCGACGAGTCCACCGCGGGGTTGGCGGATCTCGCCCCGGCGACTGTCGCGCTGCCCGAGCAGGTCTACTTCCGTACCACCACCGAGTCGTTCAACCGGCGCTGGACCTTCGCCACCCGCGAAGGCAACGTGTATGTGAAAGAGGCTGCGGCTCAGGGTGGTTGGCGCACCGTGGCGCTGCCCGGCTGTCTGGCGGGCACCATCGCCGGTGTCTCCGCCGACGACGACGAAGTGATGATGATCGACCGCGACGGCCGCTTCCTCACGATGGACCATGCCCTGAGCGCGCCCAAGGACTGGAACTGGAGCAGCCGCTACGGCACCCCGCTGTGGACCGGGCCCGGCAACACCCTCCCGCCGGGCGCGCTGACCTGGTCGTGGTCGGTGTTGTCGCCCAACGAAGATCACGTGTGGACCGACACCGCCGGGAACGAGCATCCAGTCGGCGGAGCGAAGGTGTCGCACGTGTTCGCCCTGACCCACGGCGGTCAGCGGATCCAGTATGTCGATCCGTGGCTGCCGGTGGATCACAGCTACGAGATGGGCTTGCCGTTCGGCGGCCGCTTCCAGGCGGTGGCGCTGTCGACCAGCGCGTCGACCTCGCTGATCGTCAACCGGTTCGGCGACTTCTACACGCGCCTCTACGATTTCGACATCTCCGGCGCGGACAAGGTCTTCTTCCGCTACTCCTACCAGGATCAGCGCGGACTCCCCGAAGCCCCCGACATGCTGTCCGAGCGCATCGACAGCCGCTTCGCCGCCATCCAGCTGCCCGCGCCCGACTGGGTCGCGCAGCCGAAGGTGCCCGGCGAGATCACCGACCGCATCTCCATCCACCGGACCGGACCCGGTTCCGCCGCACGGGAACTGCGGGTCGAAGGCCGTGACGGTGGACGAACCGGCTTCTGGCGCAAGACACTCACCGAGACGGCATGGACCTTCGTCCCCACCGATCAGCCACCAACCGGTGCGGCACTGGACAATTCGCCGGTGAACCGCGCCGGGGAAACGCTGAGCCCGCCGTCACCCTACGACTACCAGGGCGTCTCGCCACAGGGCTGGACCGCCGGTGTGCGGTCCTTCGACCTGGCCGTCTCCCCCACCCCACTGCGCATCGACTTCGGCGACGGCACCGGACTCGACGTCGTCCTGCACACCGTCGACGGCTTGCGGCAGACTCCCCAGCAACCCGGAATCACCGGTCAACCACGATACTTCGACGGCACCGTCGAAGTGCCGCAGCAGCTGCTCGCCGAGCTGGACACCCAACCGGCCACGGTACGAGATTTCGTGCGAAACACCCTCGGCGGCAACCGCTTCACCGACACCTCCGTCGATGTCACCGACACGCGCTTCCACATCGCCCTGTGGGACCTCACGCTGAATCGACGGTGATCAGCGGCACCGGGCGTGGCCCGAGTGACCTGCCCGGTCAGCTCACCTCCCGGTGGCGGGGTTGGGCTCGGTGGAGGAGGACTTGTTCGAGGAGGGCTACCAGGACGTCGCGGACGGAGTCGCGGTTGCGGGCGTCGCAGTCGAGGACGGGGATCCAGTCGTCGAGGCCGAGGGCTTCGCGGACTTCGGTGAGGTCGAAGTGGGTGGCGTCGTCGAAGCGGTTGACCACGACGACGAAGGGGGTGCTGTGGTCTTCGAAGTAGTCCAGGACCGGGTAGCAGTCTTCGACGCGGCCGGTGTCGACGACGATCACCGCGCCCAGTGCGCCGTCGACGAGGTCGTCCCACAGGAACACGAAGCGGTCCTGGCCGGGGGTGCCGAACAGGTAGAGGATCAGGGACTGGTCGAGGGTGATGCGGCCGAAGTCCAAAGCGACGGTGGTTGCGGTCTTCTCGGCGCGGCGGCCTGGGTCGTCGACGCCGATCGAGACCTCGGTCATCGATGCCTCGGTGACCAGCGGCTCGATCTCGGAGATGGCGCCGATGAAGGTGGTCTTGCCGACGCCGAAGCCGCCGCTGACCACGACCTTGACCGACGTCGGCATCGCCGCGGCGGTGCGGAATTCAGAGTGCCCGAACAAGATCCCTGATCCTCTCGATGGCGGCGGTCGACAGTTCCGGCGCGTCACGGACGGTCACATGACCCGCCGCGGCCAGATCGCTGACGATCACCTTGGCGATGCCGACCGGAACCCGCAGGGCGGTACCGATTTCGGCGATGGAATGCGGTCGCAGGCACAACCGCACGACGGTGCATTCCTCGAACCGCAACGGCGCCGAGAGCGCGGACGGGGGCGCGTGGACGAGCGTCTCGATGCGCAGACCGTCCAGCACCGGGACGGTGCGGCCCGCGGTGACAACGAACGGACGGACGAAGCGGTCCTCGACGTCGTCGCTGTGGGTCGGCGGCACCGGGACCGGCGCAGGCTCGTCGCGCCGGCCGGTGGGCCGGTTCACCGGGATCATGCGCGGATCGGGCAGCCGTGGGCGATCGGGATCTCTCATCTGCGCAACGACTCTCGCAGTTCCCCGATCAGCATCGGGTCGAGCAGCGCGCCGGCGCGTTCGGCCAGCACCGCCATCTCGTAGCCGACCAGGCCGACATCGCAACCGCCGTCGGCGATCACGCCGAGACAGCTGCCGTCGCCGAGCGCGGAGACCAGCAGGAAGCCGCGCTTCATCTCGATCATGATCAGCTTCAAGCCGTCGAAATCGTAACTGCGCGAGGCACTGCGGGCGAGGCTGGACAGACCTGAGACCATGGCGGCGAGCCGGTCGGCGCCGGTGCGGTCCAGGCCGTCGGACATGGCGATGAGCAGCCCGTCGGAGGACACGGCGACGGTGTCGCGCACGCCGTCGGTATCGCGGACGAAGTTGCCGAGCAGCCAGTTGAAGGTGTGGGGGTCGGCGGTCGGGAGATGGGTGGTCACCGGGGCTCCTGGGGTCGGGTCCGATCGCTCAGCGGGTCGGATCTGGGGTCTGCCCCGAACGGGTGTCGCCACCGCGTTCGTGGCCGGTGCGGAAGGAGGACAGCATGCTGCGTGTCTGGGCGGGTGTTCGTTCGACGACGGGTGGGCGGTCCTGGCGGGTCGCCGGGTCGCGGCGGGGGCGCTCCGGGGAGCCGGTGATCTTGGCGCGTTTGCCGCGCTTCACCAGGCCGTTGCGGGTGCGCTCAACGGTGGCGGGGGCGATCATCTCGACTGCGGGAAGGTCGGGGCGATCCGGGTCGAGGGCCGCGGGGCCGTCCGGGTGAGGTGCTGGCGCTGCCGATCCGTTGCGACCCCGATCGGCCACCGAGTCTCCGCGTGTCACCCCGTTGCGATTTTGATCGGATGCGGAGCCCGCCGGCGTGCCCCCGCTGCGATCGCGGGTGTAGTCGACGGAACTCACTGTGCCGCTGAGGAACTGCGCGTAAGGTGACGCGTTCGCCGCATGGTCCGAGGCACCACCGTTGACAGTTCGCGGCGGTGCCTCGTTCCCGGCAGCCGTCCGCAAAGCCGCGTCGCCGTTGGTGATGTGCGGCAGCGCAGTGCTGTCGGCGGCCTGCAACAGCCCGGTGCCGCCGACGGCCTGCGGCGGCCCAGTACCGTCGGTCGCCTGCCTCCGCCCAGTGCCGTTTGTGCCATGCTGCCGCCTAGTGCCATCGGTAGCCTCCGGCAGCTCGGTGCCGTTGGCGGTATGCGCCAGCATCTCGACGCGGCCGTGTCCGGCTCGGCTGTCGGCGCCGTTCGACGCCATCCCAGGGCGCTTCCCCGAGTGCGTGTCCTGAGTTCGGGCACCAGGTGCACCGGCCTGGCTTGCCGCCACACCGGAATCGTCCGCGTCGACGCGGGCGTCAGTCCTTGTGGCGACCGATTGCGCTGGGCGGGAAGATGTTTCGTCGGCCAGGATGCTCGGTGGCAGGAGCAGCCGCGCGACGATGCCGCTGACCGGCGAGGTGTTGAGTTCCACGTCGATGCCGAGTCGGCCGGCCAGCCTGCCCACCACGTAGTGCCCGAGATAGCGCGTGGAGGCCACGATGAAGTCCTGCTCGCCGCGCAGGCGCGCGTTGGCCTCGGCGAGCTGGCCGGGCGCCATGCCGACGCCGTGGTCGACGACGGCGAGCAGGTAGCCGCCCGCCACCTTGCGCCCGTAGATTTCGACCTCGAGGTCGGGTGGGGAGAAGGCGAGGCCGTTCTCGATGAGTTCGGCCAGGACGTGGGCGAGTTCGCTGACGACCGCACCTGTGATCGCGATGTCGTCGACCCGGCGCAGTACCACCCGGCGATAGTCGTCGACCTCGGACAGGCCTGCCCGGATGACGTCGGTGAGGGCGATCGGCTCGGCCCAGCGGCGCGGGGCTGCCTCGCCGACGAGTACCAGCAGGCTTTCGGCATTGCGCCGCATGCGGGTCGCGAGGTGGTCGAGTTCGAACAGGTTCGACAGCGCCTTCGGGTCGAGTTCCTCGCGCTCGAACTCGCTGATCAGGCCGAGCTGCCTGCGCACGAGGTTCTGGTTGCGCCGGGCCAGGTTCGCCATCGACTCGGTGGTGTTGCGCCGCACCAGCGCCTGTTCGGAGGCGAGGTCGAAGGCGGTGGTCTGGACCCGGTCCAGCGCGTCCGCGACGGCGCCGATCTCGGCACTCGCGCCCGCCGGGGTGCGTACGGGCGCGGGCGGATCAGGCTGGGTGTCGGCGGCGCCGCGCCAGGCGGCGATCACCTCGGGCAGCCTGCTGGAGGCGACCTCGTCGGCCTCGGCGGCCAGCCGGGCCAGTGGCCGCACGATGGCCCTGATACTCGCGAACACCAGCGCCACCTCGGCGGCGATCGCGAGCAGGGCGGCCAGGGCGAACCCGGCGAGGATCAGCGCGGCGGTACGGCGCAGGTCGGCGGCGCGGGCGCGGACGTCGTCGCCGACGGCCTGCTGCACGGTGCGCTGCGCGTCGATCACGTCGGTCATCTGCGCCCACCAGACCGCGGGGTCGACCGCGCGGACCAGCGGACCGGCCGTCGACGCGATCGCGATGTTCTCCGATTCGGTTGCCCGCGTGGCACTCTCACCGGCGAGCACCAGATCGAGGCGGTCCTGCTGGGCGGCGGTGGCATCGCGGCCGAACTGGGTGAGCGCGGCATTGCGGGCGGCGCGGATGTCGAGGAACTGCACGTACTCCCCCGGCGCGAACTCCCCGGCGGCGAACACACCGTTGAGGAAGCCACGTTCCCGTGCGGTGAACTCCTTCGCGTCACCGAGGGCGTAGAGGGCTTGCAGGCCGTGGCG
Organism: Nocardia sp. NPDC055053; assembly: GCF_053608285.1. Taxonomy (NCBI): domain Bacteria; kingdom Bacillati; phylum Actinomycetota; class Actinomycetes; order Mycobacteriales; family Nocardiaceae; genus Nocardia; species Nocardia sp. NPDC055053. Next base: position 81,883 of record NZ_JBSGVD010000010.1, read on the forward strand.
CACCGCGGGGTCGCGGGCCTGGTCGAGGCCGAGAACCAGGCGGTTCACCGCGTCGACGCTGTCGGAGTAGAACTGGAAGGCCGCCTGACGCGAGACCGCGCGGGTGTCGATCTGCGCGCGGAAACCGGGCAGACCGGACAGGTGGCCCAGCGCCGACCGCACCTCGCCCGCACCTGGCGGGCCGGCCGCCACGATCGCGGCCAGATTCCGCAGTGCCGCATCGGTGCCCGCGCGCTGATCGGTGACCGGCTCGAGCAGACGCTGGTCGCCACCGAGCAGGCCGTTGCTCAGGCCGCGCTCGCGCTGCACCTGGTGCACCAGATCCTGGGCGGCCAGTGCCACCGCGACCGCGTCCACGGTCTCACCACTGCGGCGGAAGGCGCCGATGTGCGTGGACATCGTCAGCCCGAGCAGCGCCAGCACCAGCACCAGCGACACCGTCAGGATCCGGGCGAGCCGGCCGGAGATGGTGCGCGGCCGGATCAGCCTGGCGCCCGCGGCCTGCCGACGGGAATGTGAACGCACCACCTGCTCCTTAGCCACACCGCCGGGTGAATTTCCCGGCGGCTCACCGAAAGTCAGGTGTCAACTTGCACCGCGCGGACCACGCGGTCAATCCGGGACGGGGTAAGACAGGGTTTCGTGCAGTGATCTCAACATGCCGGAAATCAACGGGGGTTTCTGTATCCGAAAGCTCACAGCCCGCACGGCATCGGCGTGGTGATTACTCGCCGCCGAGAATGCCGAGCACCTGCTCGGAGAAGAAGAACGGCTCGAGGCGTTCCCGGATCAGCCCGGCCAGCACGCCGTTGCGCTTGGCCGACTCGATGACGGCGGGACCGTAGCGCAGGATCTCGGTGCTGATGTCGTCGGCGGTCAGGCCGAGCTCGGGCAGCATGGCCGAGAGCGTGTGCTTGCTGTACTTGGCGTAGAACACCTCGACGCATTCGCGCACCAGCATCCCGAAGTATTCCTTCTCCCTGGTCGTCACCGCGATCTCGTAGCAGATCTGGACCAGTTCGTTGAGATCCTTCTGGGTGAGGTACTCGCGCAGGCCTGCCACCGGCTCGTCGGCGTGCAGATCCCAGAACTCCATCGCCGCCGAATGCACGGGGGCGTCGCGCAGCATGTCGCGGATGGCGTTATTGGTGCGCTTGAGCGCGAACAGCGCGCCCTTGCCCGCGAGGTCGCCGACGAAGGTGCTGTCGGCGACCTTCTTGGCGCGGTTGGCGGCCGACTGGCCCAGCGACATCAGCGAGGAGACGCCGGGGATCTTCTCGGCGCGTTCCCGGTTGGCCTGCATGAAGTCGCCGATCAGCTTGTCGACGAAGCGGGCGGCGACGGTGGCGACGAGCGGGCTCTCGGTGAGCCGGTCCAGGATGCGCTCCTGAGCCTGGTGCATGCCGAAGATCTTCTCCAGCAACGCTTCCACCGGTTCGCGGTCGACCACGTCGCCGAGGGTGTACTCGGTGTTGGACGCGATGTGGTCGTAGATCGCGTCGGAGAAGATACCGACGGTGTCGGCGATGACGGGGCTGCCGCCGATGCGGTCGAACACCGTGGCCACGGTTTCCCCGCCCTGTTCGAGCGAGACGACGTCACCGAAGACGATGGTGTCGCCGACAGCCAGCACGGCGGCCACGTCCCGCGCGATCACCTCGGCGAACCGGTCGCCGGTCACCTCGGCGAGCAGGAAGTCCACCTGCGCGTCGAGTAGTCGTTCGGCGATCTGGCGCGCCTGTGTCATCTGGTCCACCCATCACGGTCGTTGCTCGGACGGGAGGCCTTACGGCTACTTGTCGTCGGCGCCGGAATCGTTGCCCTGCATCGATTTCCGGATCTGAGCCAGACGCTCGCGCGCGGCTTTCTCCCGCGCCTCCCACTGTTCGTCGACGCTGCGACCCGCCGGGGTCTGCTGGTCGAGCTCACCCATTCCCTGCGCGGTGCCGAAGCGCTGCTCGACCTTATCGCGAACCGCGTCGAATGTCGGCACTCCAGAAGTGGAATAGCCGCCGGTCACAGTGGGTGCGGCGGTGCCGGGCAGATCATGCGGTACCGGCGGTACCGGCATAGTGGCCCCGACCTGGTCGGATGCGACGGACACCACATCGGCGTCCACCACGTTCGTGTCCAGAGTCACAGGTGATCCGGTCTCCACATGACCGGCCTCGACCTGGGCGAGTGCGGCGGCGACGGCGCCGAGCCCGGGCCGTCCGGCGACCGCGGCCCGCAGCACCGACACCAGCTCGGCGTCGGGCAGCGCGGCCAGACGGCCGAGGATCTCGCTCGTTTCGCTCATACCGCCAGGCTACGCAGGCAGGAAGGTCTCCGACCACTGCGCGATGCGCTGCGGCCAGCGCGGGCCGAGCGCGTCGATGACGTCGTTGTGGCCCGCGCCGGGCACCACGACCAGCTCCTTCGGTCCCCGCGCCGCCGCGAAGAGGCGTTCGGCATGGCGCAGCGGGAGCAGTTCGTCGCGGTCGCCGTGGAACATGAGCACCGGGACACGCAGGGCCGCGATCCGGCGCAGGTTCGGGTAGGCGTTCGGGATCAGCGGCGCGGGCAGGAAGGGGTAGACCGAGCGGGCGGCGGCGCGCATGCTGCTGAACGTCGACATCAGGATCATGCCCGCAGGCGGGTGCTGGGTGGCCAGCTCGAGCAGGACACCGCCGCCGAGCGACTTGCCGAGGTACAGCACGCGGTCCGGGTCGACGCCGGGCTGGTCGAGCAGGGCGGCGCGGACCGCCCTGGCGTCGAGGTAGGTGCCCTGCTCCCCCGGCGATCCCGTGCTGTGGCCGAAACCGCGGTAGTCGAAGGCGAGGACATCGAAACCCGCCCGGACCAGCAGCGCGATGATCGGCACGCGGTCGCCGATGGTGCCCGCGTTGCCGTGCGCGTAGAGGATGTGCCCGCGTGGGCGGTCGGCGCGCACGAACCAGCCGTGCAGGTCGACGCCGTCGGCGGTGCGCGGGTGCAGGTCGCGGTAGTCGAGGCCGTAGGCGGCGGGCGTCTGGGCGACGTGCTTGTCCGGGTGGTAGACCAGTGCGTTCAGCGCCCTGGTCGCGGGGTGTCGCATCACTTGCCGCGGCCCGCCTGGAAGCCGAAGTCCCAGTTGTACAACCGGGCGATCTCCATGACACCGCCGCCCGGCTGACCGGCGGGCGGCCGGACGAAGGTGCCCTCGCGCCGGACCACCAGCTCGCCGCCGACGTTCTCCAGCACGGCGAGCACGGCGTCACGGGAGTTGTCGGTGCAGCCGTCGAGGGTCATCTCGATCGGCGGCGAGTTCACCGGGTTCAGCGTGACGGTGGCGTGCACACCGCGGAAATCGCTCGCGCCGTCGTAGATCGACGCGAAGACCAGGATGCGGCGGAAGAACTGGGTGTAGTCCAGGTTGATCGAGAGGTTCTCGCCGGTGATGCTGGCGCCGGTGCGATCGTCCTGATCGAGGTGGATGAACGGCGGCTCGTACAGTGCGCCGAACCGGCGGTCGAGGGCGCGGACCGAACCGATCGCGCCGTTGACCAGTTCGAAGAAGCAGCACAGATCGAGGTCGATGTTCTTGCCCCGCAGCTTGCCGAACAGCCGTCCGGTCGCGGCCATCGACGTCCAGTTCAGGTTCACCCGCATGACGCCGCCGGTCGCGCCGTGCTTGGTGAGCGAGACCGACGGTGATTCCTTGGTCAGCGAGATCTTGGACAGGTTCACCGGAGGCGGGCCCTGGTGGGGCGGGGAGAACGGCTGGGGCGAAGGCGTGTACGGCTGCGTCGGGGGTGCGAAAGGCTGGGGCGGGCTCGGCGGAGCGGCCGGGACGTACGGCTGGGGTGCGGGGACGTACGGCGGCGCGGTCGGCGGGGTGAACTGCGCCGGTGCGGGCGGGGTGGCGGGCGCGTCGTCGACCGAGATGCCGAAATCTGTTGCCAATCCGGCCAATCCGGAGTCGTACCCCTGGCCGACCGCGCGGAACTTCCACGCACCCTGGCGGCGGTACAGCTCACCGAGGACGAACGCGGTCTCGGTGGTGGCGCCGGCGCTGTCGAAGCGGGCTACCTCGGCGCCGGTGGCGGCGTCGATCACCCGGATGTAGAGGCCGTGGAACTGACCGAAGGTGCCGCCGTCCGCGGAGGCGGCGAGCACGATCGTCTCGATCTGCGACTCCACCTGGGCCAGGTTCACCGACAGGGTGTCGATGACGGTGTGGCCCTGCTGTTTTCCTTCGTGGCGAACCGCGCCCGAGGAGTGTACCGCCTGGTTGTAGAAGACGAAGTCGTCGTCGGAGCGCACCTTCGCACCGGCGAGGAGCAGGGCGGAGACGTCGGCATCAGGCACCCCCGCACCCGACTGCCAACCCACTTCGACGCGGACCGCGGAGGCAGGCACCGCAACATTGGCGCCTTTCATCATCGACACACGTGCCAACCTATCCCGCCCCGCGCGGTACCCGAGCCGTCGCCCCTCCTCGGCCGAGCCGACCACCTGGTCCGGATGCCGGTCGAACCGCGAGCCGGAAATCGACCTGACACCACCGCCACGACCCGCGAGGATGGGCTCATGTCGACCCGGGAACTCATCGTGCTGGGCACAGCCGGGGCTGTGCCAACCCGCCGCCGCAATCACAACGGCTATCTGTTGCGCTGGGACGGCCAGGGCATCCTGTTCGACCCGGGCGAGGGTACCCAGCGGCAGATGGCGCACGCGGGCGCTTCCGCGACCGAACTGCAGTGGGTCTGCATCACCCATTTCCACGGGGATCACGCCCTCGGCGTCCCCGGCATCGTGCAGCGGCTCGGTCGCGACGGAGTACCGCATGCTGTCCACGCCGTGTTCCCCGCCGACGGCGCCGAGTATTGGGAGCGCCTGAAGTTCGCGACCAGCTACTACGGTTCGCCCACGCTTGTCGAGCACCCCGTCAGCGGCCCGGGTGCGACGTTGCCGGGTGACGGCTTCACGCTCACCGCGTTGCCCTTGGACCACAGCATCCCCACCTACGGCTACCGGATCGCCGAGCCGGACGGGCGGACATTTTTGCCCGAACGGCTACGCGCGCACGGCATCTCGGGTTCGGCCGTCCGCGAACTGTCCGGCGCGCTCCTGGAGGAGTGCACGGTGCCAAGGCCCGGTCAGAAGGTCGCCTTCGTCATGGATACCCGCCTGTGCGACAACGTCTTCGCCCTGGCCGAGGGCGTGGACATGCTCATCATCGAGTCCACCTTTCTCGACTCCGAGACCGATCAGGCCGCCGAGCGGGGCCACCTGACGGCGCGGCAGGCGGGCGAGGTGGCGCGGGCCTGCGGGGTGCGAACCCTGGTCCTGACTCACTTCTCCGAACGCTATGCCGAAGCCGACGACCCACTGTTCCTGGAGCAGGCGGGCTTCCCCGGCGCCGTGCTCGCCCATGACCTGGACCGCGTCCCACTCCCGTCCCGCCGCGTGGCTCACTGAAACGACCGATCCCGGTGACCGAGTAGCGAGTCCTGCTGGGCGGTGCCGCATTCGAGAATCGGAGGCTCGGCCGTAGGGCGGAAATATCGTCTCGCGGATGAGTAATTCATCTGTTTCGCGGAAGCGGAAATCATTGTTGTCGTTGGTATCCGTGCCGCTGCTGGCTGTCGGGTTGGTGGCCGCGGGGTTGGCTGGTACCGCCGGTGCAGCCCCTGCCGGGGGACCCACCAAGATCGAACTGCAGGGTGCTGCCAATGTTCGGGACCTGGGTGGGTACATCACCTACGACGGAGCCAAGGTCAGGTCGGGCAAGCTTGTTCGGGCCGACGCGCTCGCCAAGCTGACCGATGCCGATCTGCAGAAATTGGCGGCGTTGAAGCTCCAGACTGTGATCGACCTCAGGACGCAGGCCGAGGTGCAGGCGATGGGGGCGGACAAGGTGCCCGCGGGAGTTCCGGTGGTGGCACGTCCGATCGACGACGGCGGCATGTTCACGAAGATGTTCCAGGCGATTTCGTCGAAAGATCCGGTGCAGCAACAGGCAATGCTGGGAGACGGCAAAGCCGAGCAGATCATGCAGGACGTGTATCTCAACTTCTTCACCCCCGATGCGCTGGGGAAGTTCGGCCAGTCGGTCCGGGATCTGGCGAATACCGCGAACGCCACGCTGTATCACTGCACGGCCGGCAAGGATCGGACGGGATGGCTGTCCTATGTGACCCTGCGGGCCGTCGGTGTGCCGGAGCCGGTGGCTCGGCAGGACTACCTGCTGTCGAATCAGTATCGGGCGGCGGCGGATGCCGCACTGCGAGCCCAGCTGAAGCAGGCGGGCATCATGCAGAACCCGGACCTGCTGATTCCCCTGCAGGAAGTACGGGTCGCGTACCTCGACGTGGCGCTCGAGCAGATCGAGGAGAAGTACGGGGACTTCGGCGAGTACCTCACCGACGGACTCGGACTCGACGGCTGGACCCTGATGAAACTGCGGAAGAACCTGGTTTCCTGACCTGAGGCGGAACGGCGAAGGCCGCCCGGTGGGATGCCGGGCGGCCTTCGGGATGCGGATCAGCCGCGCAGTTCGGCGCCTACCGCGGTCGCTGCCGAGGCGACGGCGGCATCGCGCGCGGCACTGGCCTCGTCCTCGGTGAGGGTGCGATCGGTGGCACGGAAACGCAGGGCGTAGGTGAGGGACTTGCGGCCCTCACCGGCCTGCGCGCCCTCGTAGACGTCGAACAGGGCGATGTCCTCGAGCAGGTCGCCACCACCGGTACGCAGCGCCGATTCGACACTCGCGGCGGGAACAGCCTTCTCGACACTGATCGACACATCCTGCAGGACGGCGGGGAACGCCGACACCGTGGGCGCGGGACGGGCCTCGGTCAGCGGCAGCGCGTCCAGGTCCAGTTCCAGCGCACAGGTGCGCGGCGGCAGACCGGCACGCTCCAGCACGGCCGGGTGCAGCTCGCCCGCGTGACCGACCACGACACCGTCGACGACCAGTTCGGCGCAGCGGCCGGGATGCCACGGCAGGTAGGCGGCGGACCGGCGTTCGATGGCGACGCCCGCCGCGTCGGCGACGGCGTCGACCAGCGCGAACGTGTCGGCGGCCTCGGCCGGGCGACCCGCGCCCCACGGACCACGCGGGTCCCGCTTGCCGCTGAGCACCGCGGCCACGTGCACCGGCTGCGCGGGCAGCGACGCGTCCAGCTCGGCGATCTGCTCGTCGGTGGGACGACGATCCACCGGCAGCGCCGCGACCGCGTGGGTCTCGGCACCGGGCTGCACGACCTGGGCGATGCCGTAGATCGTGAGGTCGCGGGCGCCGCGCGAGATATTGCGGGTGGCCACCTCCAGCAGACCGGGCAGCAGCGTGGTCGCCAGCTCGGGACGCTCGGTGTCGAGCGGGTTCAGCACGCGGGTGGTGTTGCGGCGCGCGTCGTCGACGTCGAGACCCCAGACATCGAACACCCCGGCGGGCAGGAACACCGGCGCCGGCACCTCGACGCCACCGGCGAAGGCCAGCGCCCGGCTCACGGCGCGGCGCCGCTTCTGGGTGGCGGTCAGGCCGCGACCGGCGGGCGCGGACGGCAGGACCGACGGGATCTGCTCGAGACCCTCCAGCCGCAGCACCTCTTCGACCAGGTCGGCGGGCTGGGACAGGTCGGGGCGCCAGCTCGGCGGGGTCACCAGCAGCTGGGTCTTGCCCGCGTCGTTGACCTCGATCTCGACCCCGGCGCCGATCTGGGCGAGCCTGCGCACGGCGGTGCCCGCCGGGTAGGTGACGCCGGCGACGCGGTCGGGCAGGTCGATATCCATCGCGATCGGCGCGACCGGCTCCAGCGGAACACGGATGTCGGTGAGCGTGGATTCGATGGTGCCGCCGGTGATCTCGGCCAGCAGGGTGGCCGCCCGGTCGAGCGCGGCGATATTGATCTCCGGGTCGACGACGCGCTCGTAGCGCTTGCCCGCCTCCGAGACCAGCTTGTGCCTGCGCGCGGTCCGGTACACCCGCAGCGGGTTCCAGGTCGCGGCCTCGAGCACCACGTCGGTGGTCCCGGCGCCGACCTCGGTGCTGCCGCCGCCCATCACACCGGCCAGCGAGATGACGCCGGAGTCGTCGGCGATCACCACGTCCTCGGCGTCGAGGGTGCGCTCGACATCGTCGAGGGTGCGCAGGGTCTCGCCCGTGTTGGCCGAGCGAACGACCAAGCCGCCGTGCAGTTTCGCGGCGTCGAAGGCATGCAGCGGCTGACCCAGTTCGAGCATCACGTAGTTGGTGACGTCGACGGCGGGCGAGATCGGGCGCATCCCCGACAGCATCAGCCTGCGCTGCAGCCACAGCGGGCTCACCGCGTCCGGGTTCATCCCGGTGACCCGGCGCACGCCGAAACGGGTGCACTCCGAATCGGCCTCGAGCCGCACCGGCCACGCCTCCGCGTCGCCGTCGGCCAGCGTCCGCACGGCCGGGTCGGCGTACTCGAGATCGAAGCCGCAGGCCAGTTCACGAGCCAGGCCGCGGACCGAGAAGCAGTAGCCGCGGTCGGGGGTGATGTTGAGTTCGATGATCGTGTCGTCGGTGCCGAGCAGCACATTCGCGTCGTCACCGGGCTGCGCCGAGCCGGGCTCGAGCACGAGGATGCCGTCGTGATCCTTGCCGATGCCGAGTTCGGCGACCGAGCAGATCATGCCGTTGGAGGTGTGCCCGTAGGTCTTGCGCGAGGAGATCTTGAACCCACCGGGCAGCTCGCCACCGGGCAGCACGACGACGACGAGGTCGCCGACCGCGAAATTGCGGGCGCCGCAGACGATTTCCTGCAGCTCGGGGTTGCCGACATCGACCTTGCAGAAGCGGATCGGCTTCTTGAACTCGGTGAGCTCGGTGATCTCGGCGACGCGGCCGACGACCAGCGGCTTGTCGATGTCACCACCGATCGGCTCGAGCTCGTCGACCTCCTCGACCTCCAGGCCGACGCGGACGAAACCGGCATCGAGCTCGGCCGAGGACACCGACCATTCCGGGGTGGTGCGCTGCAGGATCTCGGTCAGCCAGGACTGCGCTACTCGCACGTGACTTTTCGCTCTCTCTCAGGACCGGATACCGAAGGGCAGGGTGAACCGCACGTCACCCTCGACGATGTCGCGCATGTCGGGGATGCCGTTGCGGAACTGCAGCGTGCGCTCCATGCCCATGCCGAACGCGAACCCGGAGTACACCTCGGGATCGATGCCGCTGGCGATCAGCACCTTCGGGTTGACCATGCCGCAGCCGCCCCACTCGACCCAGCCCGCGCCGCCCTTCTTGTCCGGGAACCACACGTCGACCTCGGCCGAGGGCTCGGTGAAGGGGAAGTAGTTGGGGCGCATACGGGTTCGGGTGTCGGGGCCGAACAGGGCGCGCGCGAACGCGTCCAGGGTGCCGCGCAGGTGTGCCATGGTCAGGCCCTTGTCGATCGCCAGACCCTCCACCTGGGAGAACACCGGGGTGTGGGTGGCGTCGAGTTCGTCGGTGCGGAAGGTGCGGCCCGGGCACACGACGTAGATCGGCAGCTCGCGTTCCAGCATGGACCGCACCTGCACCGGGGAGGTGTGCGTGCGCAGCACCTGGCGCGAACCCTCCGGGGCGATGTGGAAGGTGTCCTGCATGGTGCGCGCCGGGTGATCGGGCAGGAAGTTCAGCGCGTCGAAGTTGAAGTGCTCGGTCTCGACCTCGGGACCCTCGGCGACCTCCCAGCCCATGCCGACGAACACGTCGGCGATCTGCTCGGAGATGACGGTGATGGGGTGGCGGGCGCCGGCGGGCTGACGGCGGGCGGGGAGGGTGACGTCGATCTTCTCCGCCACCAGCACGGCCTGATCGCGCTCTTCCAGCAGCGCGGCGCGGCGCGCCTCGAACGCGTCGGACACGCGCTTGCGGGCGACGTTGACCCGCTTGCCCGCGTCGGCCTTCTCCTCCTTGGGCAGCGCGCCCAGCCCGCGCTGGGCGAGCGCGATCGGCGACTTGCCGCCGATGTAGTCGGTCTTGGCGACCGCCAGCGCATCCAGATCAGCCGCAGCGGCGAACGCCTTCTCGGCCTCCGCTGCCGCTGCCGCGAGTGCCTCCTCGGTCAGCAAGGCGTTCTGCTCGACTCCACTGTTGTCGTCGGCCACGATCGTTCGACTCTCCCCTGGGGATCGGTTCACGGGTGCGTCATTGCCTACCCGTATCGGTGCTGCATAAATCCTATGGGATCGGGTTCGCGCGATTCATCCGGATTACCGGCGGGCGTTTCGCGACCGTGCTAAGGCGCCACGGAAGGTCGCGGTGCGGACCGACAAGTCCAGGTCAGGCCGGTCTTCGCAGGGTTCGCATCACGATCGGCGGCCAACCGGAACCCGAGGGAACCGAATCGGCCCGTCTTCCGTCCAACCGTTCAAACACACCAGCGTGTTCGACTCGAGAACAGGACCACTCGATGCCTGAACAGACGTGCGATTCGACACCACAGGGCCGGCGATCTCGGCTCACCACCCCGGGCAGTGGCCTGGCCCTGTGCGGGCTAGGGATCCGCACCTCGCGACCCCGCCCGTTTCCCTGGGCAGCCGGATTGTGCACTGAGGGGCAGGCACCGAACCAACAGGCCCAACCACCCAACCCCGACTCGGACCCGCAGGAGGATGACTCCGCTTGAGTCAGGACAGCGGCGATTCGACAGCCGTGGCGACCCCGACGATGTTCGCGTGCGTCGGACCCTCGTCGCCGGTCCTACCCGCACTGCGGGAGGCACCCGGTATCCACGGCCGTGGACAGCGGCGCAGGAAGCATGACCGGGTCGCCGAACACGCCCTCGACCGGGTCCGGGTGAACACCCGAGCCGGGATCGCGATACAGCGCCCACCGGCCGAACCGAGGGTCGATGACCAGCAGGGCCGCGCCGTACCAGCCGTTCTTGCCCGTGATCTGGTGCGCTTTCTCCGCTCCTCGGCGACCTCACGAAGGTTGCCGGGCCGGGGATGCATCGCGGGAAGTGTCACGCGGTCGCTCCATTCGTGCGCACTGCTGTGCTCGACGGTAGCGCGGCACCGCGCACGAGGACGGCACGTCGATACTCCACATCGCGCTGACCGGCCGTGGGAAATTCGAGGGAACCGAATGGGGTCGCGCCACGTCCAACTGTTCAAACACACCTGCGTGTTCGACTCGGGAACAGGATGATTCGATGGCTGAACAGACTTGGGATTCGATACCGCCGCACGGCGGGCGCAACCGGCGGACGGCTCCGGGGAGCGGTTTGGCACTGTGTGGACTCGGCATCCGGACCATCGGGCGCCGCCCGTTTCCGCGCGTGGCCGGGTTGTGCGAACGGCCGGAGACTGCTCCCGAGCCTGGACCCGGCCGATCGGAGGGCCTTGTATGAGACGACTGACGGATCGCCGGTCGGAGCCCTCGGTGCGGCGGCTGTATGTGCGGTTCCAGGCCGCCCAGCCCAACCGGCACGGGCGGTTTCCCGGCGTGTTCGCCCTGGTCAACGGTCTGTCGTCGGAGGGTCGGCTGACCGTGGAGCAGGAGCGGTTCCGGCGTAGCGGCAACGACTGGTTCGGCGATCATCTGGTGAATCCGTACGAGGTGGATCGGCGGGTGTACGACCGCGACCGGCATCCGGGCGCGGTGGCGTGGTTCAAGTCGACGGCGCTGCCGATGATCGACCGAGTCAGTGGATATCTCGACATCCTCGATACCCACGGGATCGCCTGGGAGCGGCTGGATTCCGATACGCCGGGGGTCATTCTGTACGAGGATCCGCAGCAGATCGTCGCCCTGCCCGAGGTGATCGCCGCGGTGGGCTCGTAGGAGAGCGATGGCCCGCGCGCCGAGGTGGGCACGCGGACCATCCGGATCAGACGGACTGCCGGGTGTGGCGCGGCAGGAAGGCCGCCACCACCGCCGCGACGGCGACCAGTGCCGCACCCACCCAGACCGCGGGGACGAGGCCGTCGACGTAGGCCTGGGGGTCGGTGTAGGAGCCGTGCGAGGCGAAGACCGAGGCGAGCACGGCGATGCCCATGGCCACGCCCACTTCGCGGACGGTGCTGTTGATACCCGAGGCCATGCCCTGGTCGGCCGGAGAGGCGCTGGCCATGACGATGGTGGAGGACGGGGCGAAGGTCAGGCCCATGCCGATGCCACCGAGGACGAAGGGGGCGACGAAGGAGACATAGGCGACGTCGGTGGAGGTGATCAGCGCCATCCAGGCCAGCGAGACCGCGAGGAAGACCTGTCCGGTGGCGATGAGGACGCGCGGACCGACGCGGTCGACGACCAGCCCGGCCAGCGGCGCGACGACCATCGGGACCATGGTCCACGGCATGGTGCGGATGCCGGATTCCAGCGGCGAATAGCCCTGCACGACCTGGAAGAACTGGGCGAGCAGGAAGATCGCGCCGAAGACACCGGCGGAGAAACCGAAGGAGACGATGTAGCTCAGGCTCAGCCCGCGCGAGGCGAACATGCGCAGCGGGAGCATCGGGTCGGTGACGGAGCGTTCCCAGGCGACGAACGCCACGAGCAGCGCCCCGCCACCGATCAGCGCGGTGAGCACGCGCGGTGCGGTCCAGCCGTCGTCGGCACCGTGGATGACACCCCACACCAGCGCGAGCACGCCACCGGCCGAAAGCACCAGCCCGAGCAGATCCAATCGCCGTGCGGTGCCGCGTGATTCGGCGAGAACGCGCGCGGCGAACGGCAGCGCCAGCAGGCCGATCGGGACATTGAGCCAGAAGATCCACTGCCAGTTCAGCCCGTCGACGACCGCGCCGCCGACCACCGGACCGACCGCGACACCCAAGCCGGCCAGGCCACCCCAGATGCCGATCGCGGCGCTGCGCATCCGCGCGGGGACCGCCGCGGCGAGCAGGGTCAGCGACAGCGGCATCACCGCGGCGCCGCCTGCACCCTGGATCGCGCGGGCCAGGATCAGCATCCACGGTTCGGTCGCGAGCGCGCAGGCCGCCGACGCGGCGACGAAGACGGCGATGCCGGCGAGGAACACCCGGCGGCGGCCGATCCGGTCACCCAGGGCCGAGGCGGTCAGCAGCAGCGAGGCGAACGACAGCGTGTAGGCGTTGATGAACCACTGCAGATCCGAAAGAGACGCTCCCAGTTCGGTTTTGATCACCGGTAGCGCGTTCGTCACGACGAGGTTGTCCAGCGTCACCATGAACATCGGGACGCCGACGGCGGCGATCACCGCGCCGAGCGGTGCGGTCTTCGTGCCGCCGGGCGGCTGCGTGTCGGCGAGAACGGCATCGCCGGGTTCGAGTGTCTGCGTCATGTCCAACCCTTGTTGTTATTCACTGATAACTAATATCGACCATGGTTATGCATCGACTGATAACATGTCAAGAGGCGACGGAACCTCGAGGAGGAACACACCAATGGGCGGCACGAGAACCCGGATGACCGCATCCGAGCGCAGCGCGCAGGTGCTCGAGGCCGCGGTGCGCGCCTTCGCCGAATCAGGCTACGCCGCAACGAAAACCGATGAGATCGCCCGGTTGGCCGGTGTTTCGCAGCCGTATGTGATCCGATTGTTCGGCACCAAACAGCACCTGTTCCTCGCCGCCCTGCACGAGGTGTGCGGGCGGATCGAGGCGGTGTTCCGCGGGGCCGAGATCCCCCCGGACGCCGATACCGCCGAAGCGCTGCGCATCCTGGGCCACGGCTTCGACGTCTTCCTGGCCGAACGCGAACTCCCGCTCATGCTCCTGCACGGCGCCGCCGCCAGCGCCGATCCCGCGATCGGCGATCCCATGCGCGAGCGATTCGGCCGGATCTATCGACTGATCGGCGAACTCACCGGCGCCGACACCCTCGAATCACGCCGTTTCGTGGCCACCGGCATGCTGCTGACGATCATGACGGCCATGCAGGTCGCCGGGAGCGAGGCGATCCCGCTGCCCTGGGCCACCGAAATCCTCGGCGATCTGCGGAGCTCCGCCGCGCCGGGGTGCTGACCGCGCTACTTCGCGTGCTGGACGCGGGCGCTGGCGTAGAGGCAGATCGCCGCTGCCGCAGCCAGATTCAGGCTTTCGGCGCGACCGTGGATGGGAATGCGGATGCGATGGTCGGCGCGGGCGGCGACGGCGGCATCGAGACCGTGCGCCTCGTTGCCGAAGAGCCAGGCGACCGGGCCCGCGAGGATCTCGTCGGCGTCGTCGAGATCGACTTCGCCGTTCGCCGCGGTGGCCAGGATCGTGACACCCGCCGCGGAGATCGCGTCGAGGGTGGCGGTGATATCGCGGCTGCGCGCGATCGGCACATGGAAGACGCTGCCGGCGCTTGCCCGGACACATTTGCCGTTGTGCGGGTCGACGGTCTCCCCCGCGAGAATCACGCCGTCGGCGCCGACCGCGTCGGCGACCCGGATCAGGGTGCCCGCGTTACCGGGCTCGGCGATCTCGACGGGGACGGCGAGCATGCGCGGACCGCGGTCGAGGACCTGACCGAGCGGCACATCGAGCAGCTCGCACACCGCGACCAGACCCGGCGCGGTGACGGTCTCGCCCAGATGCTCGGCGGCGCGGTCGCTGACCAGCGTGGTGCGCACACCGTCGGCGGCGGCACCGGCGATCAGCGCGGTCTCGCGTTCGGCCGCGGCGAGCGAATAGAACAGCTCACGGACGCGACCGGTCTCCAGCGCGGCGGTCACGGCGTTGGCGCCCTCGGCGAGGAACTGGCCGGACTTGCGGCGCTGCGCGGCGCGCTGGAGCTTGACAGCGGAAACGACCCGCGGATTGCGCTCGGAGAGCGCGTCCACGGGTCGTTCCGACAGATCGCTGTGTGTCGTCAAGCTCAGGCAGCGGTGGCCGGGGCGTTGACGTCGGCGGGCAGCGCGGCCTTGGCGACAGCGACGAGGCCGGCGAAGGCCTCGGCGTCGGAGACGGCGAGCTCGGCGAGGATCTTGCGGTCAACCTCGACACCGGCGGCCTTGAGGCCCTGGATGAAGCGGTTGTAGGTGATGTCGTTCAGACGCGCGGCGGCGTTGATACGAGCGATCCACAGCTTGCGGAAGTCACCCTTGCGCGCCTTGCGGTCGCGGTAGGCGTAGGTCAGCGAGTGGAGCTGCTGTTCCTTGGCCTTGCGATACAGGCGCGAGCGCTGGCCCCGGTAGCCCTTGGAGGCCTCGAGGATGGAACGGCGCTTCTTCTGAGCGTTGACGGCCCTTTTGACGCGTGCCACTTTTCAGTCCTTGATCATCTGGGGGGCGCGGCGGCGCCCGAATTCGGTAGTTGTCGGCGTCCGGTTACCCGGCCGCGGAATCGTCAGGTTGCGACGGTCTCAGGCGAGACCGAGCAGCCGCTTCACGCGGGGGGCGTCGACGGCAGCGACGGACTCCGTGCCTTCCAGACGACGAGTCCGGCGGGTGGCCTTGTGCTCCAGGAGGTGGCGACGGTTCGCCTGCTCGCGAAGCAGCTTGCCACTGCCGGTCACCTTGAATCGCTTCTTGGCGCCGCTGTGGGTCTTGTTCTTCGGCATGGATTCCTCTATCTGTGTCGGTGAAATCGGTGTTACTGCGGGTCGGCCGGCGCAGCCTGCTCGGCGGGTGCCGGGGTTTCGACCAGCGCAGCCGGGTCGGCGCTCGCGGGACCGGTCGGCAGCGGACGTGCCGCCGGCGCCGATTCCTGCTGTGCCTTCACCCGCGTCTTCGCGCCCTTGTGGGGTGCGAGGACCATGGTCATGTTGCGGCCGTCCTGCTTGGCCGAGGTCTCGACGAAACCGAGTTCGGCGACGTCGGAGGCCAGGCGCTGGAGCAACCGGAAACCGAGCTCGGGCCGCGACTGCTCACGACCACGGAACATGATCGTGACCTTGACCTTGGACCCGGCTTCGAGGAAGCGCACCACATTGCGCTTCTTGGTCTCGTAGTCGTGGTCGTCGATCTTCGGGCGGAGCTTCTGCTCCTTGATCACGGTCTGGACCTGGTTCTTCCGGGACTCGCGCGCCTTCTGCGCCGTCTCGTACTTGAACTTGCCGTAGTCCATGATCTTGCAGACCGGCGGACGGGCATCGGGTGCCACCTCGACGAGGTCGAGGTCGGCTTCGAGCGCGACGCGAAGTGCATCTTCAACACGCACGATCCCAACCTGTTCGCCGCCGGGTCCGATGAGACGGACCTCGGGAACACGGATGCGATCGTTGATGCGGGTCTCAGTGCTGATGGGGCCTCCTAGGTCAAGCGGTGTCGTCATAACGACCGCGCGCAATAACTGCAACCCCTGTTTCAACACGAAAGCCCCGTTGCGGTATTTCTCCGCGACGGGGCCCGATGTCGACCGATCGCCCACAGCCGATGCCCTCACGAGCTCGGTGTCGACCCCTGCGTGCCAGGCACACAGGAAACCCGCCACAGGGGCGGGTGACCGGGACCGTTAGTCCAGTACGATTGCTCGCCGGTAACGGTGGGAGTCGGGCTCCACTTATCTGCCCCCGGCTTGCATGACACAACCAGGGGCGGTCGTCAGCGGAAAGTCTAGCATCGCATTCGGCTATCGCCGAATCGGCCTGGCACGGAGGGGCCCGAACGGCCTCGATATAGCCTTGTCGCCATGACTGACGAGCTCGATCCCCCCGTGCGCGACCTGGCCGACATCCCCGCCGTCGAGGTGATCAGCCGCGCCGCCGTGATGCTGATGAGTTCGGCCGCGGAGAAGCTGGGGCTGGCCTCGGAGGACCCGAACTCCGGGGCGCACGTCGACCTCGACGAGGCGCGCCGGGTGATCACCGCGCTGGCCGGCCTGGTCACCGCGTCGGTGGAGTACCTCGGCCCGCACGCGGGCCCGATCCGCGACGGCTTGCAGGCGCTGCAGCGCGCGTTCCGCGAGGCCTCCTCGGTGCCCGACGCCCCCGGCATGGGCCCCGGCGAGAAGTACACCGGCCCGGTGCACTGAGCGGACCCCGCAACCGGAGAAACGAAAAGATCCGCCGACGCGCACGTCGGCGGATCTTCGCGTCTACGGGCCGAGCCGGCCGCTACATCCTCAGACCGCGGGGGTCGGCGGGGTGCCCGGCGTGACCGACACGGCCGAGCCGGAGGAGATCATGTTGGCGATGGCGGCGAACAGCGCTGCGCTTCCGGTATCCATTACTCGGGTGCTCCTTTCGATTCCGCCGGGTCAGACAGTCGGCTTGGTGGGCTCGTAGGCCACCGAGGACCCGCCACTGAGGAAAGACAGAATCTGGCCGATGAGCGCCGTGGTGGCTTCATCCATGGGGACGTTCCTTTCAAACTGCACGACATCCGCGATCGCGCCGCCCACGGGCGCGAGACACCACGGGATGCCGGTTCGACTAACCGCTACTGTCCGGTACTCCGGCAACGGTGAGGCGAATGCTACCCACCCGTGTTTCACTTTGTCGCGTTTTCGGGAAGTCCCGTCAGGGAGGCTATCCGGCCTCAGCGCAGCGCGGCCGCCTTTCGCGCCAGCCGCTTGGCCGCGGCCGTCTCGGCAGGTGCCTTCTTCGCGGCGGGTGCCGCTTTCTTGGCTGCCTTCTTCGCCGCGGGCCGGACCGGGGCCGGAGCGGCGAGCACCTCTTTGAGGAACTGGCCCGTGTAGCTGGCCGACACCTGGGCCACGTCCTCCGGCGTGCCCGTCGCGACCACGGTGCCGCCGCCGGAACCGCCCTCGGGGCCCATGTCGACGACCCAGTCCGAGGTCTTGATGACATCGAGGTTGTGCTCGATGACGATCACCGTGTTGCCCTTGTCGACCAGCCCGTTGATCACCTTGAGCAGCTTGCGGATGTCCTCGAAGTGCAGGCCCGTGGTCGGCTCGTCGAGGATGTAGACGGTCCGCCCGGTGGACCGTTTCTGCAGCTCGGCGGCCAGCTTGACGCGCTGGGCCTCACCACCGGACAGGGTCGGCGCGCTCTGGCCGAGGCGCACGTAGCCGAGGCCGACCTCGACGAGGGTCTTGAGATAGCGGTGGATCGAGGTGACCGGTTCGAAGAACACGGCGGCCTCGTCGATCGGCATGTCCAGCACCTCGGCGATGGTCTTGCCCTTGTAGTGCACCTCGAGGGTTTCGCGGTTGTAGCGGGCGCCGTGGCACACCTCGCACGGCACGTAGACATCCGGCAGGAAGTTCATCTCGATCTTGAGCGTGCCGTCGCCCGAGCACGCCTCGCAGCGACCGCCCTTGACGTTGAACGAGAACCGGCCCGGCTGGTAGCCGCGGACCTTGGCCTCGGTGGTCGAGGCGAACAGGGTGCGGATCTTGTCGAAGACACCGGTGTAGGTGGCCGGGTTCGAGCGCGGGGTGCGCCCGATCGGCGACTGGTCGACCTGGACCAGCTTGTCCAGGTGATCGAGGCCGTTGATCCTGGTGTGCCTGCCCGGCACCTGGCGGGCGCCGTTGAGCTTGTTCGCCAGCACCGTCGCCAGGATGTCGTTGACCAGGGTCGACTTACCCGAGCCGGAGACGCCGGTGACCGAGGTGAGCACACCGAGCGGGAAGGACACGTCGATCCCGGCCAGATTGTGTTCGGTGGCGCCGACGACGGTGAGCTTGCGTTTCTTGTCGACCGGACGGCGCACCATCGGCACCTCGATCTGCTCCCGGCCGGAAAGGTAAGCGCCGGTGAGTGATTCGGGTTCGGTGAGCAGCTCGGTGTAGGGGCCGCTGTGCACGACCCGGCCACCGTGCTCGCCGGCCAGCGGGCCGATGTCGACCACCCAGTCCGAGGCGCGGATGGTGTCCTCGTCGTGCTCGACGACGATCAGGGTGTTGCCCAGCTTCTTCAGGCGCAGCAGTGTCTCGATGAGCCTGCGGTTGTCGCGCTGGTGCAGGCCGATCGACGGCTCGTCGAGCACATAGAGGACACCGACCAGACCGGACCCGATCTGGGTGGCGAGCCGGATGCGCTGCGCCTCGCCGCCGGACAGCGTCGCCGCCGCCCGCGAGAGCGTCAGGTACTCCAGGCCGACATCGAGCAGGAAGCCAAGGCGCGCCTGGATCTCCTTGAGTACCTGACCGGCGATCGCGGCCTCGCGCTCCCCCAGTGTCAGCGAGTTCAGGAAGTGGGCGCAGTCGCCGATGGACAGATCGCTGACATCGGCGATCGACTTGTCGGTGCCGTCGGCGGCCAGGGTGACGGCCAGGATCTCCGGGCGCAGCCGGGCGCCGTGGCAGACCGGGCACGGCACATCCCGCATGTAGCCGTCGTAGTGCTCCTTCATCTGCTCGGACTCGGTGTTGTCCATGCGCCGGTGCAGGAACGGCATCACGCCTTCGAAATCGGCGTAGTAGGAGCGCTTGCGGCCGTAGCGGTTGACGTAGGACACGTGCACCTGGTCGGAGCTGCCCTCGAGTACCGCCTTGCGCGCCTTCGCGGGCAGGTCCTGCCACGGGGTGTCCATGGAGAAGCCGATCGACTCGGCCAGACCGGACAGCAGCCGGTTGAAGTACTCGGCGGTCTGCCCGCGCGACCACGGTGCGATCGCGCCGTCGGCCAGGCTCAGCTCGGGATCGGGCACCACCAGTTCCGGGTCGACCTCCTTGCGGATGCCGAGGCCGGTGCAGTCGGGGCAGGCGCCGTAGGGCGAGTTGAAGGAGAACGAGCGCGGCTCGAGATCCTCGATGTCGAGCGGGTGGCCGTTCGGGCAGGCCAAGCGCTCGGAGAAGCGGCGCTCGCGGTCGTGGGCGTGCTCGTCGCGGTCGACGAAGTCCAGCACGACGATGCCGTCGGCCAGCCGCAGCGCCGTCTCGATGGAATCGGTGAGCCGCTGCTTGGACGCGGACTTCACCGCGAGCCGGTCGACCACGACCTCGACGTCGTGCTTCTCCTGCTTCTTCAGCTTCGGCGGATCGGTGAGCGGGTACACCACGCCGTCGACCCGCACACGCGAGTAGCCCTGGGTCTTGAGCTGGTCGAACAGGTCGACGAACTCGCCCTTGCGGGTGCGCACGACCGGCGCGAGGACCTGGAACTTGAGCCCCTCCTCCATCGCCAGCACCTGGTCGACGATCTGCTGTGGTGTCTGCTTGGCGATCAGCTCGTTGCAGACCGGGCAGTGCGGTGTGCCCGCGCGGGCGTAGAGCAGGCGCAGGTAGTCGTAGACCTCGGTGATGGTGCCGACCGTCGACCGCGGGTTGCGGTTGGTCGACTTCTGGTCGATCGACACCGCGGGCGAGAGGCCCTCGATGAAGTCGACATCGGGCTTGTCCATCTGCCCGAGGAACTGGCGCGCGTAGGCCGACAGCGACTCGACGTAGCGGCGCTGCCCCTCGGCGAAGATCGTGTCGAACGCCAGGCTCGACTTACCCGAACCGGACAGACCGGTGAACACGATCAGGCTGTCACGAGGCAGATCGAGATCCACACCTTTGAGATTGTGTTCCCGAGCTCCGCGCACAGTGAGGCGTTCCGCCACCTGGTGAATCCCTTCTCCATCGTCATCCGCCGACCGGACATGAACCCCCGCTCGCCATGCTAGGCCGCCCCACCGACAGGAATGTTGGAGCGCTGGCGCGCTCGAGGTCGCGGCCCCTCCTGTCCCGCCGATCAGGCACCGTTGCTTGCTCCTTCGTCGCCTACGCAACGGCACCTGACCGACGGGACGGCCGCGACGGCCGACTGCGTCGGCCTGCCCCTCCTCGAGGTCGGGGCGTGGTGGTCGAGTTCCCGGTCTGCACCCACGATTTCGGCATACGGATTATGTTTGTCGGCAGGGGTGGGGCGATCGACATGATGAAGGAGCCGGAGTGCTCGAGGTGTTCCTGGTCGACGACCACGAGATCGTGCGGCGCGGGCTGATCGATCTGCTCGAAGGTGATCCAGAACTCACGGTGATCGGTCAGGCGGGTGGTGTCGCCGAGGCGATGGTGCGCATTCGCGAGGCCCGTCCCGACGTCGCGGTCCTGGATGTGCGCCTGCCCGACGGCAACGGCATCGAACTGTGCCGCAATCTGCTGGCCGAGTTCGACGACCTGCACTGCCTGATCCTCACCTCGTTCTCCGACGAGCACGCCATGCTCGACGCCATCCTGGCCGGTGCCAGCGGCTATGTGGTGAAGAACATCGACGGGATGAAGCTGGCCGACGCGATCAAGCAGGTCGGCGCCGGTCACTCCCTGCTCGACACCCGCGCGGCCGACGCGTTGCGCGCCCGGCTGCGCCGCAGCACCGAACCCTCCGGCGCGCTGGCCGGCCTGACCGAGCAGGAACGCCGATTACTCGAGCTGCTCGGCGAGGGACTCACCAACCGGCAGATCGCCGCGCGGATGTTCCTGGCCGAGAAGACGGTGAAGAACTACGTCTCCCGCCTGCTGGCCAAGCTCGGCGTGGAACGCCGCACCCAGGCCGCCGTCCTGGCGACCAAGCTGCGCGAGCCGTAAAGCTCAGGAGGGGACGACGATGGTGAGGTCGCCGTCGTAGCGGCGGTAGAGCAGGTTGCCGCGGCCGGTGTGGCTGTCGGTGAAGAACAGATACGGCAGGCCGCCGGTGCACAGCACGTCGGAGGCCTCGTCCTCGGCGTAGACCGGCGCGGCGTCCTGGACGACGCTGACCGGCATCGCGCTGGCGGTGAGCGGCAGCTCGGCCGAGTCCCCCGCCGCGGCGGTGTGCCGCTGCCTGGCCAGGCTGACACCGTGCGGATCGGCCCAGGTGACGATCGCGTCCTCGCCGGTCTGGGCGTCGGTGAACAGGTAGGCGTCGTAGTCCATCGCGTCGAGCACCGTGCTGGCTTCCAGCGGGGTGCCGGTCATCAGCGCACAGTCCTTGCGCCGGATGATCGGCCTGGTCTCGGTGATCTGGGCGAGCGGGCGCCGCGCCGGGTCCGGCCACGCGCCGCGCGCTTCCTTGCCCGCGCGCCGGGCCAGCTGACGATCGAGGCGCTCGGCGGCGAAGGTGACGGCGAAGCCGCCAGGTCCGGTGACCTGCACGCGGGTGAGCGTGTCGTTGGTCCGGATATTGGCCTGCACCAGGGTCGGCTCGTCGGAGCCCTGCGGCGCGGTGACGCGCACGCGGGCCGGACTGTCGAGATGGTGCCTGCGCATCACGCGGGTGATGGCGCGGACAGCGCGGGTGACGTCTTGCGGTGGTACCTCGCCGCGGGTGGTCACCGCGAGCTCCGGGTCCGCGGCGGTCGTCCAGTGCTGGGTCGTCGACAACGAATTCATCACTTGCCCCACTTCTCGATCCCTTTTCCCGGTGCCCTATGCCACCATTCCCCACCTTGTGGGTGAAGGGCCGAAAGTCCCCACATTGCGGACTAGACTTTGCGTTCGACGGTTGGGGTGATGCGGCGACGGGATACGGCGATGGCGAATGACGGTCGGAATGGCCGCAATTCGGTGGGCCGGACCGTGTCGCAACAGCGATTACGCGCGCTGCTCGGCGAGGTGGCCGACCGGGTCGAGGTGATGATCGGCTCGCGCGACCGGATGGACGGCCTGGTCGAGGCCATGCTGACGGTCACCGCGGGCCTCGACCTGGACGAGACGCTGCGCACGATCGTGCGCACGGCGATGAACCTGGTCGACGCCCGCTACGGCGCGCTCGCGGTACGCGGCCACGATCGGCAGGTCTCGCAGTTCATCGACGAGGGCATGCCCGACCAGATCAGGAACCGGATCGAGCGATTACCCGCGGGCCACGGCGTGCTCGGCGCGGTGTTCGCGGAGAAAGCCCCGCTGCGGCTGGACGATCTCACCGAGCACGCGTCGTCGGTGGGTTTCCCGGCCGGACATCCGCCGATGCACACATTTCTCGGTGTGCCCGTACGCATTCGGGACGAGGTCTTCGGCAGCCTGTATCTGACCGAGAAATTCGACGGTCAGCCGTTCACGGAGGAGGACGAGGTCCTCGTCCTGGCATTGGCGGCCGCGGCGGGGATCGCGGTCGACAACGCCCGCCTCTACGAACAGGCGCGCACCCGGCAGGCGTGGATCGAGGCGACGCGCGATATCGCGACGGAATTCCTGGCAGGCACCGAATCGGACCGGGTGCTCGCGCATGTGGTCGATCACGCCCGCGGCCTGACCGGATCGCATCAGGCGTTCCTGGCCTCGGTGCCGGTGCCGGACGAATTGCCCGGCGAGATCTCGGAATTGGTGATCACGCAGTGGACCGGCCCGGATGCGGGGCAGGACTGGCAGACGGTCCCGATCGCGGGCACCGCCCTGGGTGACGCGTTCAGCAGGCGCACGCCGCTGCGCTTCGACGACATGTCGACGGCGACGCTCGGCGTGGAGTTCGCCGACGCCGAATCACCCGGTGCCGGACCGGCTCTCGTGTTGCCGCTGTGCACCCCCGACGCGACGCTCGGTGTGCTGGTGACGATCCGGCCGCCCGGCTTCGCCCCGTATTCCGACGAGATGATGGAGCTGACGGCGGCGTTCTGCGATCAGGCCGCGCTCGCGGTCCGGCTGGCCGATGCCCAGCGGCGGATGCGCGAACTCGATATCGTCGCCGATCGCGACCGCATCGCCCGCGATCTGCACGACCACGTGATCCAGCGTTTGTTCGCGATCGGCCTGACGGTGCAGGCGACCATGCCCAAGGCAGTGGTTCCCGAAGTGCGGCAACGCCTTTCGACGGTCATCATGGATCTGCAGGAAGTGGTGCAGGAGATCAGGACCTCCATCTTCGACCTGCACGCCAGCGGCCCCGACCACAGCGCGGGCCTGCAGCAGCGACTCGAGCTGGCGATCCGGCGCCAGACCGCCGACATCGCGTTGCGGGCCACGATCCAGGTGTCGGGCCCGCTGTCGGTGCTCGATCCGCAGCTGGCCGACCATGCCGAGGCCGTGGTCCGCGAGGCGGTGAGCAACGCGGTGCGCCATTCCGGGGCCGACACGGTCGCGATCGTCATCGACGTGGCCGACGACCTGACGATCACCGTCAGCGACAACGGCTGGGGCATCCCCAATCACGTGATCCGCAGCGGGCTGCGCAATCTCGAGCAGCGCGCCCAGGAGGCGGGCGGGCACTTCGACATCGGGCCCGCGCAGCGCCCCGACGCCGACGGCAATCACCCGGAGATGCCGGGAACCCAGCTGCGCTGGGCGGTGCCGCTGCCCCAGGACTCGCCGACCACGGACGGATACGCGCTGGCCGGTGGGCCGGACGCGGGCGAGGGCGACTGAGCCCGGCGGGTCAGCCGGGCCCGACGACGACGGCGGCGTTGTTGCCGCCCATGCCCATCGACAGTTTCACCGTGAGACCGCCGGTCATCGGGGCTGGTCCGTCGAGCAGCCGCGGGTGCGCGGGCGCCATGACCGGCGCCGACACGGCAATGCCGCGCTCGTAGGACAGCGCGATCACCGCGACCTCGACGGCAGCGGAGGCGCCCTGGCAGTGCCCGGTGAGCGGCTTGAGCGCGGTGATCACGGGGCGATCGCCGAAAACGGCGGTCAGTACGGCACGTTCGGCGGCGTCGCATTGCCTGGTGCCGGTGGCATGGGCGTTGACGTAATGCACGTCGGCGGCGTCGATCCCGGCCACGGTCAGCGCGCGCTGGGCGCAGGCGATGAGCTGGGTATGGGTTGGCTCGACCGAGACGACGTGGAAGGCATCGTTGGTCATCGCGCCGCCGAGGATGCGGGCATAAGGCGTGTCGACGGCGTCGGAGAGCAGGAAGGCCACCGAGGCCTCCGCGATGGTGAAGCCGAGGGTGTCGTCCTGGAACGGCCTGCACGCGGTGAACGGGTCGGCGTCGGCGACCGCGGCGCCCAACCGGACGAAGTGCTCGAGCATGTCGGGCGTCGCCGAGATGTCGGTGGCGACGCACAGCACGTCGTCGACCAGGCCCGTGTCGCGCCACATCTTCGCGGTGAGCATCCCGGCGGTACCCGAACTGCACGCGGCGGACACGTTCATCGCGGGACCGTGGAAACCGAACTCCTGCATGACCACCGAGATGGGGGTCGACGGCAGCAACCGCAGGTAGTCACGGGAACGACGGTGGCCGTGATCGACCAGATAGAAGTCGCGCCAGTCGGCGACATCGCCCAGGGTGAACGCGTGCACCAGGCCGACCGTCCGGCCTTCCCCGCACCAGCCGCGGGCCTCGGCATCGGCCACCGCCTCGGCGGCCGCCGCGTATACGGCGCGCCCGAACAGACCCGAACCGTGAGCAGGATCACCACCGTCGGGCACCCTGCCCACCCAGGCGTGCTGATCGCGTTCGGGGCCGTAACCGGGGTACAGGCGGGCGGCCGGTTTTCCGCCCATTACCCCCTGCCACAACTGTTCGCGGCCCCAGCCGTAGCCGGAGACAACACCTATGCCTGCGATCGACATAGAATCGAGACGGTGGACCATGCCGCCGGGAAGCACGTCCGTTTTCACATCGCTCCTCGCGGATCTCATCGAGGCTCATCACAATAGTCCTGTTCGCCGTCGCCAGACCAGGTCGAGATCGGGGGTATCGCAGTGGGAGAAGCCAATACCGACGGGGCGAGCGCCGAGCAGCTCGCGCAGCGGTACCGCTCGCTGGTCGAACACACGCCCGATGCGATCTGTGTGCACGAGGCGGGGACGGTCGTCTTCGTCAACCCCGCGATGGTGCGACTGCTCGGCGCGTCCTCGGCCGACGTCCTGCTCGGAATGCCGATCGTCCGGTTCGTCGATCCCGATTCGATCCCCGCGATGCTGGCGCGGATCGACCAGCTGACCGCCGAGGGCGCGGCCTCGCCGCCCACCGAGATGGACCTGGTCCGCGTCGACGGCGCCACGGTGCCCGTCCAGACCGTGTCGGTGCTCACCGCGTGGCAGGACAAACTCGCCTACCAGGTGGTCGTGCACGATCTGACCGCCCAGCGGGCCGCCGAGGCGTCGGCGCGGCGGGCCGAAGCGCACTTCACCACGGTGGTGTCGCAGTTGGAGGAGGGCGTGCTCGTCATCGATCCGCGTGGCCGGCTGGAGTCGATCAACCCCGCGGGCAAACGGATTCTCGGCCTCGACGACGCGACGCCGGTGATCGGCCGCCGCGTCGACGAACTGCCCGTGAGCTTGATCGACCGCAACGGGCAGCCGCTGCCTGCCGCCCGGCATCCGATGGCGCACACCCTCGCGACCGGCGAGGCCGTCACCCAGTACATCTTCGGCGTCGAGCACACCGACGGCACACAGGTGTGGTTGTCGTGCAATTGCAGGCTGCTCAACCCGGACAGCCCGGATTCCTCCGGGGTGTCCTCCTTCGCCGACATCACCGAGTTCAGGGCAAGCAGGCGCCAGCTCGAATTCCAGGCCACCCACGACGCGCTGACCGGGCTGGCCAACCGCTCGCTGATCCTGTCGCAGCTCTCGGCGGCGCTGGCCGACGAGGACGGCAGCCTGGTCACCACGGTGCTGTTCATCGATCTCGACGGCTTCAAGGCGATCAACGACACCCTCGGTCACGCGATCGGCGACACGGTGCTGCAGATCGTCGCCCAGCGGTTGCAGCGCGCGCTGCGCGCCGAGGACCTGGTCGGCAGGCTCGGCGGCGACGAATTCCTGGTGCTGCTGGCCGGTCATCCACAGCGCGCCGACCTGCCCGGACTGATCGAGCGGCTGCGCGTCACGATGGCCGAGCCGATCATCGCCCGCGGGCACCGGCTGGAAGTGAGCGCCTCGATCGGCGTCACCGAGCTCGGCCCGCACGAACTGCGCACCCCCGAGGCCGTGCTGCACGACGCCGACCTGGCGATGTACCGGGACAAGCCCTCGGGCCATCGTGACCTCGGTCTCGGTCAGAATCGACGCTCGAACAACACCCACGCCTCCTGACAGACTGGTCGGCGTGATCGTCGAACACGCCGTGCTGCCCGTGCGCCCCGGACTAGCCGACGCCTTCGAGGCCGCGTTCGCGCAGGCGTATCCGATCATCGCGTCGATGCCCGGTTTCGGCGGGCTGTCGCTGTCGAAGTGCGTCGAACGTCCGGACAGCTATCTGCTGCTGGTGCGCTGGGCGCAGCTGACCGACCACACCGAGGGTTTCCGCGGATCGCCGGAATATCAGCGCTGGCGCGCGCTGTTGCATCACTTCTACGATCCGTTTCCCGTGGTCGAGCACTTCACGCCGATCGTCGGTGACGATCTGTTCGCCGAGTAGACTCGACAACTCTGTTCTCGCCGGTGACAAAGGAGTCCTGTTTTGCCCGACCGCCTCGCCGATGAACGCGCCGCGGAACAGCAGTACCTCTCGGTGCTCTACGACCGGCTCGACGGCATGCGCGACTACGCGCAGAACCGGCTGAAGACCGTGCTGCTGGAGACCGGCGGCACCCCACAGGCGCGCAGTGAACGCGAGTCGTTCACCCAGCTCTACAGCGAGGACCTGGCCAAATACGACGCCGCCGAGCACGGCCTTTGCTTCGGCCGGATCGACCTGGACGGCAGCGAGCCCGAGTCCCGCTACATCGGCAGGCTCGGCATCCTCGACGAGGACAACGACTACGAGCCGCTGCTGCTGGACTGGCGCGCTCCCCTGGCCCGCCCGTTCTACCTGGCTACCACCGCCAACCCCGAGGACGTCGTCCGCCGCAGGCACATCCGTTCGCGCAACCGCGCGGTCACCGCGATCAACGACGAGTACCTGGATCTGCGCGCCGCCGAGCGCGACGGCGTTGTCGGCGAGGACGACGGCGTCGGCGGCGAGAGCGCGCTGCTGTCGGCGCTCAACGCCGCCCGCACCGGGCACATGAACGACATCGTCGAGACGATCCAGAGCGAGCAGGACGCGATCATCCGCTCCGAGCACAAGAGCGTGCTCGTCGTGCAGGGCGGACCGGGCACCGGCAAGACCGCGGTCGCGCTGCATCGCGCCGCCTACCTGCTCTACACCTACCGTCAGCAGCTGGCCAAGAGTGGCGTGCTGATCATCGGCCCGAACGCCACCTTCCTCGACTACATCGGCCAGGTGCTGCCCTCGCTCGGTGAGACCGGCGTGCTGCTGTCCACCATCGGCGACCTGTATCCCGGGGTGAAGGCGGTCAGGGAGGATTCGCTGCGCGCCGGCGAGATCAAGGGCTCGCTCGACATGCTCGAGGTGCTCAAGCAGGCGGTACGTGATCGCCAGGAAGTGCCGTCGGAGCCGGTGCGGCTGACCTTCGACGGCTACCCGGTCATGCTGGACCGCAAGATCGCGACCAAGGCCCGCGGCCGGGCCAGGTCGTCGCGGCGCCCGCACAACCTGGCCAGGCCGATCTTCGCGTCCTCGGTGATCGACGCGCTCACCGATCAGCTGGCCGCGACCATGGGAGCCGACCTGTCCGGCGGGACGAGCCTGCTCAGCTCGGCCGACCTCAGCGAGATCGGTGACGAGATGCGCGCCGACCCGCAGGTCCAGGCCGCGATCACGGCGCTGTGGCCGATCCTGTCGCCGCAGGACGTGCTGGCCGACCTGCTCGCCGACCCCGCCCGGCTCGACCGCGCCGCCAAGACGCTGAGCCCCGAGGACCGGGCCGAGCTGGTACGCACCGACGACGGCACGTTCGGCGCCGCCGACGCACCGCTGCTCGACGAGCTGGCCGAACTACTCGGCGTGGACGACACCGAGGAACGCGAGCGCGCCCGGCGCCGCTGGCGCGCCCAGCTGGCCGAGGCGCAGGACGCCCTCGACATCCTCACCGGTTCCGCGCCGCAGGACATCGAGGACGAGCTCGACCCCGAGATCCTGATGGCCTACGACCTCATCGACGCCTCCCAGCTGGCCCAGCGCCAGGAATTCGGCAACCGGCAGACCACCGCCGAGCGCGCCGCCGGCGACCGCACCTGGACCTACGGGCACGTGATCGTCGACGAGGCGCAGGAGCTGTCGCAGATGGCGTGGCGGATGGTGATGCGCCGCATCCCGAACCGGTGGATCACCGTGGTCGGCGATGTCGCCCAGACCGGCGACCCGGCGGGCGCGTCGTCGTGGCAGCGGGTGCTGGAACCGTATGTGGCGCAACGCTGGAAGCTCACCGAGCTCACCGTGAACTACCGCACCCCCGCCGAGATCATGGACGTCGCCGCCGATGTCCTGGCCGCGATCGACCCGGGCGTGCAGGTGCCGCGCTCGGTCCGTGACTCCGGTAATCCCCCGCGCGCACACCGGGTCCGGCCCGAGGACGTGGCAGGCGAACTGGCCCGGCTACTCGAAGCCGAACACGGCCCCGGCACCAGCGCGGTGCTCGCACCCGCGGCGCTCGTGCCCGAGTTGTCCGCGCTGGCCGGTGAATCGGTGCAGGTGCTGACCGTGCACGACGCGAAGGGCCTCGAGTTCGACCGGGTGTACCTGGCGGAACCACAGGCGATCCTGGACGAATCACCGCGCGGCCTCAACGATCTCTACGTGGCGCTCACCCGCGCGACCCAGCGGCTGGCGGTCGTGCACACCGAAGACCTGCCCGAGGTGCTGTCCGCGCTGGCGTAGGCCCGGAAATACCTCGAGGGCGCCACGATCGTGGCGCCCTCGAAGTCTCGGTGGAACTGATCTACCGCACGGTGTGCACGATCAGCACGTCCGAGCGCGACTTGCGGGCCACGTCCGACGGGACCGAGCCGAGTAGGCGGCCGGTGAGGGTGTTCAGGCCCCGGTTACCGACGACGAGCAGGTCGGCCTTGGTCTCCTTGATCAGGTCGAGCAGCGAATCGACCGGCTCGCCGACGATCGCGCGCTCGACGATGTTCTTCGCACCGGCGGCTACCGCCTTCTCCCGGGCGACGTGCAGGATCTCGTTGGTCGGCGCCGAGCCACGCACCTGGTAGGCCTCGTCCTTGAGCACGTCGGCCGCGGCGGCGACGTCGCGATCGTCGGTCGGGAAGTAGGCACAGGCCAGCACGAGAGTCGCGTCCGCGTCGCCGGCGAGCGCTGCGGCCTTCTCCACGGCGACGTACGACGAATCCGAGCCATCAGTACCGACGACAATGGTCCGGTAGGCGGTCATCTCTCCTCCAACTTGGTCGGTGCCAGCGTCGAGCGACCCGGGAATCGAGCGTCAGCGCGGCAATTGGGTCGACCCTAACGCCAAAACAGGCCGATTTATCGACAAATCGCAACAGATCACATCAGGAGTGTTGACGCCGGTGCCCGCCGTACCGGTGGTCTTCGCGACAGTCGCGAAGATTCACCTGCGACAATCTGACCGCGAGTCACCGAAATTGTGGTCGATCACAACACAATCAACACGACTGCGCGACTGGGACTTTGCTCACATCAGCCGGAAAAACTGGGCAGGCCGCACGCTGCGCTTCCGGTACCGGTCGAGGACGCCACGGTCACCGTGGCCGGCACGAGCCAGCGGGTGCTGATGCCGACGACTTTCGCGGTCAGTTCATGCCGACCCGCGGCACCGGGCCGCCATGTCGTCGTGGTGGTGCCGATGGTGGGGACCGCGACGGTGCCGATCGCCGCGCCGTTGTCGGAGAAGGTCACGTCGGTACGGCACTCGCCCGCGCTTTACGCGCGTATTCCCACGGCGGCATCCCGATCTCGGCGGTGAATTCCCTACTGAAATGGGCCTGATCGAAATAGCCGAGGTCGGCGGCCAGCATCGCCAGATCCGGCTTGCCGCCGCGTGCGAGCAGATCGGCGGCGTCCTGCAACCGGAATCGGCACAGTACCCATTTCGGGCCGGCGCCGACATAGCGGCGGAACAGCCGTTGCAGGGTGCGGATCGGGACCGCGAAGCGAGCGGTGATCTGGTCGACCCTGGTCAGGCCCGCATCGTCGGCCATGGCCGCGACGATGTCGGCCACGAGCGCGTACCGCGGGTCATCGGATCGGCCACGACCGGCGAAGAACTCCTCCACGATGACCGTCCGCGCGGGGTCGGACGGCTCCGCCAGCACCCGTTCGGCCAGGCCGGCGGCGGCAGGAAGGACATCGGTCAGCGGGGCTGAATCATCGCGCAGCGCACCGACATCCATGCCGGTGAACGCGCCGAAACCGCCTGGCCGGAACCGGATCCCGAATGTCTCCCCCTCCCCGTCCAGTTCACGAACGTACTTCGTGGTGCTCACGCCGTTGACGAATCCACCCGTGCGGGTGCTGCTGCGTTCGAAGGTGACATTCACACACGGAAAAGACAGGACTTCGGCGCGATAAACAGGCTTGCCGCGCAGATCCCAGCGCACGACCCAATATCGGTCGGCGAATTCGGCCAGTGCGGGTCCGACCGCCAGCCGGTCCAGCGATCGATGCCTGGCCTGCTCGCCCGGGTGCAGAATGCCTTTCATATCACCGGGATCCGGCACCGCGCCCCGACCGGTCATCCGATCTGTCGCTTTCTTACAAGATCGGGCACGGCGGCTCGACCAGGATCGAAGACATGACCAATCCCGTTGCGCCCATCCCGGAGGGCTACCACTCCATCACCTGTTTCCTGGCCGTGCCGGACGGCAACGCGGCCATCGGCTTCTACACCGAGGTCTTCGGCGCGAAGGTGCTCAGCCGGGCCGATCTGGCCGACGGGCAGCCCGCGCACGCGGAACTGCTGATCGGCGATTCGACCATCCAGCTCGGAATGCCCATACCCGACAACAACGTTCGCGCGCCCGAGGACTGGGTGCACACCTCGATCGTGCACTACTGCCCGGACGTCGACGCCGTGATCGCCCGCGCGATCGCCCATGGCGCCCGCCTCGCCGAGGAACCGCAGACCTTCGTCAACGGCGAGCGGTTCGGGGTGGTCATCGACCCGTTCGGTCATCGGTGGGCGGTGATCACCCGGATCGAGGAGATGTCGCGTGAGGAAGCCGACCGCCGGATCGCCGCATGGATGGCTGAGTCGAACTAGCGGCTGGCGCCGCGGGGTTTTCGGCCCCTTGTGCCTCGCGTTCGAGGAGCGATACTGCGCCTGCGGCGTTCCGTCTCGCTCCTCGAACGCGAGGCGGCCGAAAACCCGTGGGGGTCCGGTGAGCATGGTCAGCTCAGACCAGCGGCGTCCATGCCGCGTAGTTCCTTCTTCAGGTCGGCGATCTCGTCGCGCAGGCGGCCCGCCAGCTCGAACTGGAGCTCCCGTGCCGCGTTCATCATCTGATCGGTGAGCGAGGCGACCAGGTCGGCCAGTTCCGCGCGCGGCATGGACTTCACATCGCGTTCGGCGTAGATGCCGGCGCTGACCGCGCGTCCCGGCTCGCCCTGGGCGCGCCTGCCGCGGCTGACATTGCGGCCCGAACCACCGACGGCCACTTCGTCGTCGGCCTCGGAGTACACCTGGTCCAGGATGTCGGCGATCTTCTTGCGCAGCGGCTGCGGGTCGATGCCGTTGGCCTCGTTGTAGGCGACCTGCTTGGCGCGGCGGCGGTCGGTCTCGTCGATCGCGTGCCGCATCGAGTCGGTGATCTTGTCCGCGTACATGTGCACTTCGCCGGAGACGTTGCGCGCCGCGCGGCCGATGGTCTGGATGAGGCTGGTGCTCGACCGCAGGAACCCTTCCTTGTCGGCGTCGAGGATCGCCACCAGCGACACCTCGGGCAGGTCGAGCCCCTCACGCAGCAGGTTGATGCCGACCAGCACGTCGTATTCGCCAAGGCGCAGCTGGCGCAGCAGCTCCACGCGGCGCAGGGTGTCGATCTCGGAGTGCAGGTAGCGCACCCGCACGCCGAGGCCGAGCAGATAGTCGGTGAGGTCCTCGGCCATCTTCTTGGTGAGGGTGGTGACCAGCACGCGCTCGTCGCGCTCGGTGCGCTGGCGGATCTCGTGCACCAGATCGTCGATCTGGCCCTTGGTCGGCTTCACCACGACCTGCGGGTCGACCAGGCCGGTCGGGCGGATGACCTGCTCGACGACCTCACCGCCCACCTGGCCGAGCTCGTACGGACCCGGCGTCGCGGACAGATACACCGCCTGGCCGATCCGGTCGGCGAACTCCTCCCAGGTCAGCGGGCGGTTGTCGACCGCCGACGGCAACCGGAAGCCGAACTCGACCAGGTTGCGCTTGCGCGACATGTCCCCTTCGAACATGCCGCCGATCTGCGGCACGGTGACGTGCGACTCGTCGATGACGAGCAGGAAATCATCGGGGAAGTAATCCAGCAGGGTGGCGGGCGCCGACCCGGCCGGGCGGCCGTCGATGTGGCGCGAGTAGTTCTCGATGCCGGAGCAGAACCCGACCTGGCGGATCATCTCGAGGTCGTACTCGGTGCGCATGCGCAACCGCTGCGCCTCGAGCAGCTTGCCCTGCTTCTCGAGCTCGGCCAGCCGCTCGGCCAATTCGGCCTCGATGTCGCCGACCGCGCGTTCCATCCGCTCCGGGCCCGCCACGTAGTGGGTGGCCGGGAAGATGCGCAGCGAGTCGACCTGGCGGACCACGTCACCGGTGAGCGGGTGCAGGTAGTAGAGGGCCTCGATCTCGTCACCGAAGAACTCGATGCGGACCGCGAGCTCCTCGTAGGACGGGATGATCTCGACGGTGTCGCCGCGCACCCGGAACGAGCCGCGGGTGAACGCCATGTCGTTGCGGGTGTACTGCACGTCGACCAGCAGGCGCAGCAGCGCGTCGCGGTCGATCTCGCCGCCGACATCGAGCTGCACCGAACGATCCAGGTACGACTGCGGGGTACCTAGGCCGTAGATGCACGACACCGAGGCGACCACGACGACGTCGCGACGCGAGAGCAGGCTCGAGGTCGCCGAGTGCCGCAGCCGCTCGACGTCGTCGTTGATCGAGCTGTCCTTCTCGATGTAGGTATCGGTCTGGGCGATGTAGGCCTCGGGCTGGTAGTAGTCGTAGTACGAGACGAAGTACTCGACCGCGTTGTGCGGCAACATCTCCCGCAGCTCGTTGGCCAGCTGCGCGGCGAGGGTCTTGTTCGGCGCCATCACCAGCGTCGGCCGCTGCAGCTTCTCGATCAGCCAGGCGGTGCTCGCCGACTTACCGGTACCGGTGGCGCCGAGCAGGACGACGTCCTTCTCCCCCGCGGTGATCCGCCGCTCCAGCTCGGCGATGGCGGCAGGCTGGTCGCCCGCGGGCTTGTGCTCGCTGACCACCTCGAACTGTCCGCCCGCACGCTCGATGGTGCCGACGGGCCGGTGCTCGGAATGAGCCAGCGGGTGCCCCCGCTCCTCATACCCTTCCGTCGGAATCTCGGTTGCGAATGCCATGCACTCCAGATTAGGCCCGACCACCGACAAGTCGCGCGGACAGCCTGCTCACCGGCCCCGATCCGGCGACACACCTGCGCCACGCCGAGCCACCGCCCTCCGCCACGGTGTCTTTCCGGTGAACTTCTGCTCATCGGGAAATCCGCTCACCCGCGCGAACGCCGCGCCACTCGCGGCCCGCAGCATCGTGGCGATCACGCGCTCGCGACCGCATCGCCTGGTCCGGCCTGTACCGGCGATCACCCAGCCGCGCCATGGCTACTTCGGAGCATTCCGGGGCGCTGTCCGAAAAGTCCCATGTCCCAAGGATATTCACAGCGATGTGGTCCGGCAGACACGGTGCGCGACGCACATCCGGGCGTACCCTGAGCTGATCATCGGCACGTGGTGAAGGACAAGGCCATGAGCGCACTTCTTCCTCTGCTCGTCGCGGCTCCGGCGGTCACCGGATTCGCCGGATACTTCGCGCGGGAGATCCGCGGCCAGCAGCCGCCGCCCGCCGCGACTCCCACCGCGCCGCCGCCCGGTCGCCTCCGGGTCGAGTACTTCGACGTGGCGGAGCTCACCAGCACCGATGCCAAGGGCTACATCCGGCCCGTCGACCGGTACGAGGTGCAGCCGTGGGGCGTGTACCTCGCCCGCACCGTCGACCGGCCGCGTGGCCGCTACGAGGAGTCCTGGCTGCTGCCCGGCCCCGCCGTCCGCGCCACCATCGCGCACGATCGCCGCGGCGACCACCGCAGCCACGACTATGTCCTCGACATCGTCGAGTTCGTCCAGGTCGGGCCCAAGCGCTGGAAGGCCACCGACTACTTCCTCGACATCGCCGTCCGCCGCGGCCGGTCGGCGACTCTGCGTGGCACGGCCGAGCTGCTGGCGGCGCACGCCGCTGGCCACGTCGACACCGCCAAGGCCGATCGCGCTTTCGAGCGGGCCGCGGCCGCCCTCGACGGCCTCGCCGCCAACGACCACGATGTCGAGCGGTGGCTGCGCTCGCGGGAGATCACCCTGACCTGGATGTGAGCGGGCAGGCCCGCTCACCGGTAGATTTTCCGGTCATGACGCAGGCATCCACCGTGCACGTGCATCCACCCAAGGTCGAGTACTTCGACGTCGCGGCACGGACGAACACCGATCCGAAGGGGTTCGTCCGGCCGGTCGAGGTCTACCGGGAGGAACCGTGGGGCCTGTACATGGGCCGCCACTCCGATCATCCGAACTTCCACTACCTGCAGTCGTGGGTGCTGCCGGAGCTGTCGCTGCGCGCGACGAAATTCCACTACAACCCGGGTGCCGATCAGTGGCAGGACGTCTACGTCGACGTCGGCGCGTTCACCAGGGAATCGGCCACGCTGTGGAAATCGGTCGACCACTACCTGGATCTGCTGGTGCGCACGGGCCGCGAGGTCGAACTGGTCGATGTCGACGAGCTGCTGGCCGCCCACGCCGACGGCCTGCTCGACGCGGCGCAATCCCGGGCCGCGATCGAGCACGCGACCGCGGCGATCGACGGGATGGCCGCGCACGGCCACTCGCTCGAGGG
This sequence comes from Nocardia sp. NPDC055053, assembly GCF_053608285.1. NCBI lineage: Bacteria > Bacillati > Actinomycetota > Actinomycetes > Mycobacteriales > Nocardiaceae > Nocardia > Nocardia sp. NPDC055053. Next base: position 117,418 of record NZ_JBSGVD010000010.1, read on the forward strand.
CTGGCTCGCCACCCGCGGCATGACCCTGACCTGGCGCTGAAACGACAAACCGCCCGGACCTTCGGCAGAAGTTCCGGGCGGTCGCCGATCGGATCAGCCTGCCGACAAGCTCGGGAACAGATCCGCCAGTCCGCCGCCGCAGCCCGCGCTGCCGGTCGCGGCGGCCTCACCAACGGTGACGGTGATCGAGTCGCTGATCAGCAGCTGACGCGCCTCGAGCTTGTGCTGACCCGCCGTGGTCGGCTTCCATGTGATGCTCACCGTGCCGGAGAGCAGCGACGGCGACACCGGGCTGCCCGGAATGTCGACACCGTTGTCGGTGAACTTCACCGAGGTCAGCCGGTCGACCTCGACGCTGGCGGTCAGCTTGTAGCTGCAGCCGACCTTGTGGTCGCTGCCCGCCACAGTCAGGTTGCCGACCCAGGCCGAGGCCTGCGGGGCGGCCAGCACGATGCTGGCGGCGACGGCGCCGAATGCGGTGATACCGAAGCCCGCACGGCCGAACCGACGATGATGTGTTGTCATACGCGCTACAACTTCCCTGTGAACCGAGTCACCGCCTGGTGACTCGGCACAATGTACACAGCGCGCGACGACCCTCGGCCGCTTTTTGAAACATTGATGTTTAACAGATTGATCTCGGGTCAGACGCGTGCGTGAGCCCACTCGGTGACCACCGGATAGACGGCGTCGAACCACGGTTCCTTCACCGCGTAGTACGCCTCGCCCGCCGCGTCACCGGCCTTGCCCGCGGCCGCCTGCTCGGCCTCACGCTTGACCGCCAGGTACGCGTCCCTGGCATCCGCGTCGGCGCGCAGCCAGTCGCGCAGGTCGAGCGCGAACCGCTGTCCGGGCGAATCCTGCACGCGCAGATGGATGTTCGCCGGGCGCGCGGGATCGGCGTTGCCGTGCAGGCGCTTTCCCCAGCGAGCCAGGTCCGTGCCGTCGGGGTCACCGGGAGTCGGCTTCGGGTTGTCGTGGGTGGCCTGGGGCGCGAGCGGGAACCCGGCGCCGGCGAGCGCGTCGGCCAGCGACTCGGCGGTGGTCATATCGGCCACCGTCACCTGGATGTCGATGATGTCCTTGGCGGGCAGGCCGTGCACGGCGGTGGATCCGACATGGTCGATCCGCACCGCCGACGCGCCGCACACCAGGTGCAGCCGGGCGATGATCCGCCGCGCCTTGGCGCCCCATTCCGGGTCGGCGGGCACCAGCTGGTAACCGGCCCTGGCCCGCACCCCTTCGCGCTGATTGCGTTCGAACGGCACCAGCCGGTCCGCCCACAGCGCCCGCACCTGCGCCTCGACGACCTCGGGGGCGCCGTTGTTGTCCAGCCAGACATCGGCGACCGCGTGCCGCTGTTCGTCGGTGGCCTGCGCGGCGATCCTGGTCCGCGCGTCGGCCTCGGCGACCCCGCGATGGTCCACCAGCCTGCGCAGCCGGGTCTCGACCTCGGCGCCGACGACAAGGACCAGCTGCATCAGCGGCGCGAGCCCGTTCTCCACCAGCAGCGGAATGTCTTGCACGACAATCGCGTCCGCGGGCGCGGCGCCGATCAGCTCGGCGGTGCGGGCACCGACCAGCGGATGGGTGATGGCGTTGAGCGTGCCCCGTGACTCGTCGTCGGCGAAGGCCACCGCGGCCAGCGCGGGCCGGTCCAGGCTGCCGTCGGCCGCGAGGATGCCCGCGCCGAACGCCTCGACCAGCGCGGCCAGACCCGGCGTGCCGGGCGCGACGACCTCGCGGGCGATCGCGTCGGAGTCGATCAGCACCGCCCCGCACTCGACCAGGGTCCGCGCCACTGTGGATTTACCCGCTCCCATGCCTCCGGTGAGGCCGATCCGCAACATGGCGCCCAGTCTCGCAGACGGCGTCGCGCCACGGTCCGGTCCGTCGGATTCTTTCCGACACGCCCACGCGCCGACCGGCGCAAAATCCGAGGCCGGGCGCGTCGGGTGGATTAATGTTCGCCGAGGCGAGAAGGCCAAGCTCCAGCTACCGAAGGATGATCATGGGCACCAGAGACCACCGGACGGCTCGCCACCGCCTGGGCATGCCCGGCGGTGTGCACTGCATCGAATACCCTGCCGTCGCAGCGACTCTCGCCGAATATCGACGCTCCTGGTTCACCGCCCTGGTCTTCCCCGCCAGACACAGTTTCGCCGCGATGCGCAAACGCCCCAGTATGGCCGCCGGCTACTGGGTGCCCGCCGCCGCGAGCTGATCCCCGCTCGGACAGCGCGGGCCCGTCCGGCGTTCAGACCCCGACCAGCCCGCTCGGCGCGCGCCTGCTCCCCGGCTGTTGCGACGGCATCGCGTTCGGCGGCACCGGATAGGGCACTCCGTGCCCGAGGGTGCCCGCCGCGATGTTCGGACCGCACTGCACCGCCGCCGCGTCCGCCTTGGGACGCGGATCGGGCAGCACCGGCTTGGCGGAGTTCGGCGCCGCCGCGAAATCGAAGGTCGAGGTCATGTCGCCGGTGACGCCGCGCCGCCACGTGGTCAGGTTCGGCACCTCGACCCCGAACCGGGTTTCCAGCAACCGCAGCTGCGAGGTGTGGTCGAAGGTCTGCGAGGCGACCAGCCCACCGCGGCTGTAGGGCGAGACCACCAGGCAGGGCACCCGGTAGCCGAGGCCGATCGGCCCCGCGATGCCGCCCGCCGCGGGCACCCGGTCCAGTGGCACGGTCAGGAATTCTCCGGCCGTTCCCGGTGGCGGGGTCGGCGGGACGACGTGATCGAAGAAACCGCCGTTCTCGTCGTAGCTGATGATCAGCGCGGTCTTCTCCCACACCGCCGGGTTCGCGGTCAGGATGTCGAGCAGCTGCACGATCCCGACCGCGCCGAATGCCGCGGGCAGCGCCGGATGCTCGCAGTGCAGCACCGACGGCACCACCCACGACACCGCGGGCAACGTGTTGTTCGCGACGTCGGCCTGGAAGTCGTTGGGGTACACCGGCGCGATGCCGCGCCGGGCCAGTTCGGAATTCGGGTCGGCGGCCTGGGTGAAGCAGCCGATCATGCCGTCGAGGATCATCGACGACGCCGGTCCGGCATCGCGATTGCTGTAGACCTTCCAGCTCACCCCCGCCTCGGACAGGTTCTCCGGGTAGGTGCGCCAGCTGTAGACGTTCTTGGGGATGAGCAGCGGCGTCTCCACCAGCGGGCCGCCCGCCTGACCGTCGGGATCGATGGTGGCGCTGATCCAGTACAGCCGGTTGGGATCGGTCGGGCCGAGCACCGAGCAGTGGTAGTTGTCGCACAGGGTGAACGCCTGGGCCAGCTCGGTGTGGATCGGAATGTCTTCGGGCAGGTAGTAACCCATCGCGGCGGGGGCGTTGGCCGGTCCGACCGAGGCCACCGACATCGGCATCCAGCCGTCGTTGCGTCCGTCGTTGAACGCCTTGTGCATGCCCGGCCAGGTGTGGTCGGGGTCGTTGATGCACTCGCCGTCGAGCGTGGCGCCCCGGGTGGTGTCGAGCCGGAACGGTTCGACGAAACCGTCTGCGGTGGGACCGATTCCGGGCGACCAGCCGTACTGGCGCCACGACGCGGACGCCTCACCGAAACCACGCACTCCCGGCAGGGTGCCGAAATAGTGGTCGAAGGACCGGTTTTCCTGCATGAGCAGGACGACATGCTCGATGTCACCGAGCCCGCCCATCCCGGCCGGGTCGGCGGCGAAGGCGCGGTCGATGATCGGATTCGCCCAGGAGGCAAGCGTTCCCACGGCGCCGGCCGCCATCGCCTTGGCGAGGAACTGTCGCCGGTTGAGACCGGCGAAGGGACCAGAACTCATGTCGGTGGAGCGCCTTTCCCGAGCAGGGGATGGAGCAATCGCGCCGACACTACCCCACCGACCTGGGAAAAGGCCGAAGGCCCCGGTCCGTGTGGACCAGGGCCTTCGGTACTGCTCTACCCGAATCAGGCGTTGCCGGAGAGCTTCTCCCGCAGAGCCGCGAGCTGGGCGTCGCTGGCGAGCGAACCGCCGGCGGACTCGGCCGGGCCGGAGGAGGCCTGCGAGCTGCCACTCTCGGAGGAGTAGTTGCCCGAGGCGGGTCCGCCGTTGGCGGCCTCGGCGGCAGCGTCGGCTGCCATCTTCTCCATCTGAGCGGTGTGCATCTTGTGGCGACGCTCGGCCTCGGCGTAGCGGCCTTCCCACTCTTCACGCTGCTTGTCGAAGCCCTCGAGCCATTCGTTGGTCTCGGGATCGAAGCCCTCGGGGAAGATGTAGTTGCCCGCATCGTCGTAGCTGTCGGCCATGCCGTACTTCGACGGGTCGAACTCGGCGTGGTAGTCCTCGTTCGCCTGCTTCAGCGACAGCGAGATCCGGCGACGCTCCAGGTCGATGTCGATGACCTTGACCATCGCGTCGTCGCCGACGGCGACGACCTGGTCCGGGACCTCGACGTGGCGCTCGGCCAGCTCGGAGATGTGCACCAGGCCCTCGATGCCCTCTTCGACGCGCACGAACGCACCGAACGGAACCAGCTTGGTGACCTTGCCCGGCACGATCTGACCGATCGCGTGGGTGCGGGCGAACTGACGCCACGGGTCTTCCTGGGTGGCCTTGAGCGACAGGGAGACGCGCTCGCGGTCCAGGTCGACGTCGAGAACCTCGACGGTGACCTCGTTGCCGACCTCGACGACCTCGGACGGGTGGTCGATGTGCTTCCAGGACAGCTCGGAGACGTGCACCAGACCGTCGACGCCACCCAGGTCCACGAAGGCACCGAAGTTGACGATCGAGGAGACCACACCCTTGCGGACCTGGCCCTTCTGCAGCTGGTGCAGGAACTCGGAACGGACCTCGGACTGGGTCTGCTCGAGCCAGGCGCGACGCGACAGGACCACGTTGTTGCGGTTCTTGTCGAGCTCGATGATCTTGGCCTCGATCTCCTTGCCGACGTACGGCTGGAGGTCGCGGACACGACGCATCTCGACGAGCGAGGCGGGCAGGAAGCCACGGAGGCCGATGTCGAGGATCAGGCCGCCCTTGACGACCTCGATGACGGTGCCCTTGACGGCCTCGTCCTTCTCCTTGAGCTCCTCGATCGTGCCCCACGCGCGCTCGTACTGCGCCCGCTTCTTCGACAGGATCAGGCGGCCTTCCTTGTCCTCCTTGGTGAGAACCAGGGCCTCGACCGCATCGCCCACGGAAACGACCTCGTTGGGGTCGACATCGTGCTTGATGGAGAGTTCGCGGGAGGGGATGACGCCTTCGGTCTTGTAACCGATGTCGAGCAGGACCTCGTCACGATCGACCTTGACAATGGTTCCCTCGACGATGTCGCCATCGTTGAAGTACTTGATCGTGGCGTCGATGGCGGCGAGGAAATCCTCGGCGGAGCCGATGTCGTTGACGGCTACCTGCGGCGAGGTGACGGTGGTGGGCATATGTGGATTTGCTCCGGACGGATTGTGGTCGGTTGCGGACATTGGAACTTTCGGTACGCTGCGAGATCACCGCGACGAGGCGACGAAGGATACTGAGAAAGTATCGCACGGACCGCCGCACTTGCTGCTGATCAAACTCAGCACGGGCGACTCCGTCATCGGATACTGTACGCATTCAACCCCGGCGCACAGCGTTCCTCGAAAGACACTCGCGTGCCTCAGCGTACGCGACCTCGGTCCAGCCGGGCAAACCACCCCTCGCGCCACGCCGATACCCTGGTCGCCGTGTCCGATGACGAACGCCACGCGCAGGCCAACGCGCTGCTGGGAACCACAGCGACCACCCGAACCAAGATCGGTTCCGCGGCCAGCGAGCGCGCGAGCAGGCGCTGGTGGGACGCCGATGCCGACCAGTACCACCAGACCCACGCCGACTTCCTCGGTGTCGACTCCCCCGGCGGCGAGTTCGTGTGGTGCCCCGAGGGCCTGCACGAGGGCGATATGGGCTTCCTCGGCGAGGTGACCGGCAAGACCGTGCTGGAGATCGGCTGCGGTTCCGCGCCGTGTTCGCGCTGGCTGGCCGGTCAGGGCGCGCATCCGGTCGGCCTTGACGTCTCGATGGGCATGCTCGAGCGCGGGGTGGCCGCGATGGAGCAGGGTGGGCCGCGGGTGCCGCTGGTCCAGGCGGGCGCGGAGGCGCTGCCGTTCGCCGACGAGTCCTTCGACCTGGCCTGTTCGGCCTTCGGCGGCGTCCCGTTCGTCGCCGATTCGGCGCTGGTGATGCGCGAGGTCGCGCGGGTGCTGCGGCCGGGCGGGCGCTGGGTGTTCTCGGTGAACCATCCGATGCGCTGGATCTTCCCCGACGATCCGGGCAAGGACGGCCTCGTCGCGCGGATCCCCTATTTCGACCGCACGCCCTATGTAGAGGTCGACGGCGACGGCGTCCCCACCTATGTCGAGCACCATCGGACCATCGGCGACCGGGTCCGCGAGATCGTCGGCGCGGGCCTGACCCTGCTCGACATCGTCGAACCCGACTGGCCGGAGTGGCTGGACCGGGAATGGGGTCAGTGGTCGCCGCTGCGCGGGGAGATCTTCCCCGGCACCGCCATCTTCGTCACCGAGAAGCCGGGCGCCTAGAACTCGGGCAGGGCCGCGAAGGCGGGGTCGACCCGCACGTTGGGCACGGTTTCGGCGATCCAGCGGCGGGCCCTGGTCAGGGCGTGATCGGGGAACACCGCGTCGAAACGCACGTCGTCGGACAGCAGATAGGGCAATCGACCACGCAGACCCGGCGCGTACGGGTGGGGCGGGCACATCTCGTTGCGGTGAACCTGCGCGCCGATCGAGGACTCCCGTAGCCCCGGCACCCCGGTCTCGGGGCAGATGATCTGGAACACCGCGGAGCACCGATCCTTGGGCACCACGATCGACGCCGCGAAAACGAGCTCGCCGCGCGGGCCGGGCAATTGCGTCTTCTCCACCCGCAGCAGCGCCGGCAGCCGGTCGACCCACACCACGAACGCCTCGATCAGACAGCCGGTGCGGGCATGATGCTCGGCCAGCCGCCTGCGCAGCCGCGGCAGATCGTGCAGCCGGGCGGGCAGGTCGGGCGTGCCGTTGACATAGGTCAACGCGACGACATCACGAGTGGCCGGATTCCCCCAGGTCGTGTTGTCCAACTGCTGCATTCCAGGAATGTCGAACGAGATGGGCACCGATCCAACTTACCGGCGCGGACCAGTTCGGTTGTCCCCGTACGGGGTAGTGCGCGTCGTTCGGGCCCGAACGCGCTCTTCGACCAAGTCGGCCGGCGATGATTCGTGACCGATCACCACCGCGCGACATCCCTGATCCTGGGTTTCGCCGTAGACTGGGCCGGTGCCGAGCGCCCTGGCCGACCGGGTGAGCCGCCTGGCCCGCGCGGATCATTCCGCCAAACGACTGCGTGAGCTCGTCTTGGCCGAGATACAGCTGTCGATGCCCTTCGCCGGCCATGTCTTCGCGCTCACCGACCCCGTCACCGCGGTCGCGACGGCGCCGCTCGCCGACGTCCCCGGGCTCGACATGGCCCGGCTGCCGGAGCTGATCCGGGCCCGCTATCTCACCCCGCTCAATCGCTGGGACACCCTGCGCGGCACCGGCGCCCACTCCCTGCTCGACGCCACCGAGGGCGATCCGGATCGTTCACTCCTGTGGCGCACCGCCCAGCGCGAGCTCGGCATCACCGACTCGGCCACCATCACCTTCGCCGATCGCTACGGCTGCTGGGGATTCCTGGAACTACTCCGCGTCGACGAATCCCCTTTCACCAGAACCGAACTCACCGGCCTCACCGCACTGACCGCCATCGTCACCGTCGGTCTGCGCCGCACCGTCGGCGCCACGTTCGTCGAATCCGGCGCCCAGCTCCCGCCACCGGATCCCGCGGTGGTGATCCTCGACGGCACCCTGCGCGTGCGCCCCCACACCGCGGCCGCCGCCGAAGCGCTGCTCCGCCTGCTCCCACCCGACGAGCCGCTCCCCCCGGTCCCCGCGTCGGTCTGCAACGCGGGCGCCGCCCTCCTTGCCGCCGAAGCCGGTGCTCCGGTCGGCCCCGCCACCTCCCGCATCCACCTGGGCGGCAACCGCTGGGTCACGGTGAAGGCCGACCGCATCGGCGACCACGACATCGCCGTTGCCCTGGCACCGAGCACCGCCATCGAACGCCTCGACCTGTTCGCCAGAGCCAACGGCCTGTCCACCCGCGAAGCCCAGGTCCTCACCCTGCTCGCCACCGGCCTGGACTCCCGCGAACTGGCCGCCGAACTCGTCCTCTCCGAACAGACGGTCAACGACCACGTGAAAGCCATCCTCGCCAAGTCCGCCACCCGCACCCGCCACCGCCTTCTCTCCCGCGTCCTCGGTGTCAGCTGACGCCGGTCGGTGCTCTGTCGAGGTCGGCGCTCACCCTGCGGCAGTCTTCGGTCAGCGCTACTGGGTGAGCGACGTGATCGCGCACCGGCGGCGGTGAGATCGCCGAGGCCAGTCCAGGTTCCGGCCGCGCAGTGGATCAGTTCGCCACGAGATCCTCGAGCAGACCCGGCCGCGACGGCACCCAGCCGAGGTCCGTCCGAGCCTTGGCCGAGGTGGCGACCTGGTCGAGCATGAACGCCTCGACCATGACGCTCCAATACTGCTGAGCCTCGGTGGGATCCCAGTGCTCGACCCGAGCGCCCACCCGGTCGGCGACGACCTTCGCCGCGTCGCGGACCACCACCGAATCGTCGTTCGTGCCCAGGTAGACCGAGCCGGCGGGCGCGGACTCCACAGCCAGGGCGTAGAGCTCACCGAGATCGTCGGCGTGCACCACCGACCAGCGGTTGGAGCCGTCGCCGAAGTGGCGGATCAGGGCGCCGTCCGCATCCTCCTGCGGGCTCAGCAGCATCGGCACGTAGCCTCGGCCGCCGCCGTAGACCAGGCCGGGCCGGATGCGCACGGTGCGCACACCACGCTCGGCGGCGGCGTCGGCGAGGATCCGCTCCGCCGACGGCCGCCAGGAGACCACCATCGGCGGCGCGAAGGGTGAGAGCTCGGTAGCCGGGGTGTCACCGGTATTGCCGTGCAGCCACAGGCCGCTGGTGTAGACCAGCGCCTTGCCGGCGCCCTGGAAAGCCGACAGCAGCGACTCGACGACGATCCCGTCCAATTCACCGGCGCGTTCGTCATTGCTCGACGCGGCATGGACGGCGGCATCGACATTCGCGGCGGCGGCGGACAGCGCGCCCGGGTCGAACAGGTCGGCGACGAGCGGCTCGACACCCTCGGGCACCGGACGGTCGGACGCGGTCACGGTACCGACGACGGTGTGCCCGCGCCCGCGCAGCGCACGCGCCACCGCACTGCCGATGGTGCCCGATACGCCGGTAACAAGAACTCGCATGGAGTGCTCCTCAACTAGGTGTACGCCGATTTCTATCAACGTTAGAAATTGACTGTAGGGTCGCGGCGCAGCATTGTCTACCCTTGTTAGAAAATGACCGAGGAGTAGCGACGTGCCCCGAGAAGGAAAGCGGATCAAGGGAACCGCCTGCGAACGCGCCGAGGCCCGCGAGCAACTCCGGGCCGAGCTGCTGACCGCGGCTCGCTCGATCGCGACGGAGTCCGACGGCTTCGACAGCATCACCATGCGCTCGATCGCCGACCGCGTCGGCTACACCGTGCCGATCGTCTACCAGTACTTCGCCGGCAAGCGCGCACTGCTGCTGGATCTGGTGGAAGTCGGATTCACCGAGCTCGCCCATCACCTCGATCGCGCCCAGTGCCCGGCGATCCAGCAGCGCGAAGGCGGCCTGCTACCGGCGACCGCCGTGGCGTATTGGCAGTTCGCCATGGCCGACCCGCACCTCTACCGACTCATGCACACCCTGCCGGAGGTGCCGTTCGGCACTGCCGACGCGCCCGCTCCCGCGCGCGCGTGTTTCGAGGCGTTACGCAGAGCGGTTGCCGCGGGGCCCGCCGCCGGGGGCCCGCAGTTGCCCGAGTGGGCCCACGACGAGGACGCCGCCGCCGATCTGCTGTGGGCCCACCTGCACGGGCTGGTCGGGCTGGTGCTCGACGGTCGCATCAAGGGCGGCGGAGAACGCGGCCGGATCCTGCTCGCCGATCTGACCCGCCTGTTCAGCTCACCCGTAGCGCCCACATCCGGCTGAGCCGGTTCAGCAGCACATCCAGCGGCTGCCCACGTTCGTCGGTGCGGATCCGGCGGCTGCGCGCCAGGGAGACCAAACCGTGCACCGCACTCCAGAAGACCTCGGTATCGACTTCGGGATCGCGTTCGCCCGGTAGCTCTTCGATCACGCCCCGCAGCTCGGCGAACGCGCGCAGCAACGGTTCCGGCGTCTGCGGACTTCCGAAGGCAATCTCGGTGACACGGACGAACATCGCGTCGTAGAGGGCAGGCTGACAAACCCCGAACTCGACGTAGGCGTGTGCGATATCGCGCAACTGCAGGCCGGGCGACCCACCCCGGGCCCGCACCCCCGCGAGCGCGTCCGCCAGCTCGATGAATCCTTGCAGCGCCACCGCCTGCACGATGGCCTCCATTCCGGCGAAATGGCTGTAGAGCACCGGCTGGCTGTACTCGATCGCCTCCGCCAGCCTGCGCGCGGTCACCGCCCCCCAGCCTTGCGCCTCGGCCAGCTCGCGGGCCGTATCGACGATCAGCCGATGCCTGCCCGCCCGCTCTCGTTCCCGTCTCTCACGCACCGTCATGCCCACAACGCTAGCGCAGCTAACTCTTCTAACAACACAACTGTACATAGCCCGACTAGAACATCTACCATAGCTAGAATATTCAGCAACGACCAACGGGAGCTGTCGTGGCACATCAAGTCCTCGCCGGAATCGCGATTCTGGCGGTAGCCGTGATCTACGGAACAGACGTGTTCTGCGCGGTGGTCCAGCGCGCAGCCATGACCCGCGTCGGTGACGGAGTACTCACCGCCGCAATGGGTTACATCCACCTCTATGGCGATCAACGGTTGAAGTTCCCCGGCGCGATCGGGCTGATCACCACACTCGCCGCCGCGGTGACGGGTGCTCTGACCGGACGGGGAATCGGTTCCGTCGTCGCGGGTTTCGTCGCCGTCGCGGCGCTGATCGTGTGGTTCGGCATCTACGGCCGGATCAGTGCTCCGGTGAACGCGCGGCTCACCGCCGCCGCCGAAGCGAACCAGGTCCCGCCGGACGCGCGTGCGCTGCAGCAGACCTGGGATTCGGTGATCAACCCGCGAGCCGGGTTGCAGGGCATCGCGTTGCTGTCGCTGTACCTGAGCTCGGTCCTGTCCTGAATCGCGGCGAGGAGCACACCATGAAATCGCTCGTCGGAGGCAGCCCGGCCGCCGACGGATTCCACAGCAACTGGATGCCCGACAAGACAACCCGCGGAGGCGTGCGATGAAGACCATCCGAATGACCGAGAGCCTGATGAGCTACGTCAACGGACACACCAATCTGTTCGACGACGTGCTCGCCCAGCTGGTTGCCGACAACGTGCTGTGGTTCGGCACCGTTGCCGAACCACCGTTCGACCAATCCACCAGGGCTGTCCGAAAATTCAACGATCATGTACTGGCCGACGACAGAGTCGACGTGGTGACACTGACCATCGGCGACGGCGTCATGCTGATCCGTAAACGGCGCTGACTCCTGCCCAACTGAATACGCATCTGGATGCGGCCGGATTCACTGCCGTCGGCGCACCCGAGGAACGTGCGATCCGCGGTCACAAGCTCAGTCCCGCTTGGGATTTCGTCCCGCCTGCGTGAGGGCGAGGCGGAGGGCGTATTCGATCTGGGAGTTGACGCTGCGCAGGTCGTCGGCCGCCCACTTGGCGATGGCCTCGTGGACGGCCGGGTCGAGCCGCAGCAGGATCTTCTTGGGTTCCTTCTTCGGCGCGGTCATGGCACCGTCAGGCGTAGAGGGATCCGGTGTTCACGACCGGCTGGATGGCGCGGTCGCCACAGAGGACGACGAGCAGGTTCGAGACCATCGCGGCCTTGCGTTCCTCGTCGAGTTCCACCATGCCCGCGGCGGCGAGGCGGTCCAGGGCAAGGCCGACCATGCCGACCGCGCCCTCCACGATCTGCGTCCGCGCGGCGACGACCTGGGCGGCCTGCTGACGGACCAGCATCGCCTGGGCGATCTCCGGGGCGTAGGCGAGGTGGGTGATCCTGGCCTCGATGACCTCGATGCCCGCGGTGAGGGTGCGCTCACGCAGTTCGACGGTGAGCTCCTCGGCCACCTCGGCGCCGTCACGCAGGCTGGTGCGGGCGTCGTCGTGCGCGTCGTAGGGGTGGGTGGTGGCCAGGTGCCGGACCGCCGCCTCGGACTGGGTTTCGACGTACTCCTCGTAGTCGTCGACCGCGAAGGCGGCCTTGAAGCTGTCGACCACCTTGTAGACGACGACGGCCGCGATCTCGACCGGGTTGCCGTCGGCGTCGTTGACCTTCAGCTTCTGGGTCTCGAAGTTGCGCACCCGCAACGAGATCGACCTGCGGTCGGTCAGCGGGACCACCGAGTAGAAGCCGGGATCGGAGACCGAGCCGATGTAGCGGCCGAAGAAGGTGACCACCTTGGCCTCGTTTGGGTTGACGATGATCAGCCCGGTGGCGAGCAGCGCGACCACCACCACGGCGAGCACCGCGGCGATCGCGCCCGCCCAGGCTACGACACCACCGCCGTGCTGCGCCGCGAAGATGAAGGCCAGCACAGCGGCTCCACCGAACAACAGGGTGAACACGAGCCATCCCAGCAAGACGACGAACCCGTTCATGCGGAATGCGGACCGCAGCTCCATGACATCCTCCAGATATCTGAGTGATATCACTAAGATAGTAGATGGCGGCCGCGGTTCACAAGTCCGGACAAGCAGCTAGCCGGTGGGTGCGATGTTGCGGTTGAACCGGAACATGTTGTGCGGGTCGTACTTCGACTTCGCCGCGACCAGCCCGGCGTAGGTCTCAGGCGCGTAACCCGCCCGGGTCTGCGCCGCGTCCGCCGCCGCGCCTGCGCCGTAGAGGAAGTTGAGGCTGTGCCCGACAGTCCACGGCGCCAAGGCTTCTCGTACCGCGGCCAGTCCGGCGGGTGCGGCGTCACCCACGCCGGCGTCGGTGATCACCCGCACGGCGTACTCGGCCTCGCGGTGATCCACCGCGACGCCGGTGCCCCGGCGCAACGCCCCGCCGAGGTGACGAATGTCGACGACCGCGTCGACCGGTCCGCCGGGTGCGGTCAGGCCGCGCAGCGCGGCGAGCCCCTCGGCGGTGAGCTCCGTGAGCAGCGCGTTGGTGGCGGCGTAAGCGTGCGGGAAGTCCGGGTCGCTGTGGATGGTGTGCGATTCGGTGTAGGGCATGGCGCGCACGGAGTCGCGCAGGCGCTCACCGAGCGCCCGCAGCGGCGCGACCAGCCGTTCTCCCTCCTCGGCCGGGCCGTGGAAGGCGATGCGGATCGAGGCGACATGCCTGCCGCGCAGCGGTTCCGGCACGGGCGCGAGGTCGGGGAAGGTGACCACGGCGACGGTGGAGGTGAGAGCCTCGGGCACAGTCGCGGTCCATTCCCGCCACGTCTCCAGCGCGGTGTCGACCAACGGGGTGTCGAAGATCAGCTGGCCACCGTAGACCTCGGTGACGGGGACGAGGTCGAACTCCAGGCCGGTCACCACGCCGAAATTGCCACCGGAGCCGAGCACCGCGCCGAACAGTTCGTCGGCCGGGGTGAGGGTGCGCATACGCCCGTCGGCGGTCACCAGGTCGATCGAGCGCACATGGTCTGCGGCATAACCGAATTCACGGGCCAGCAACCCGAGGCCACCACCGAGCACGTATCCGACGACGCCGACCGACGGCGAGGAACCGTTGAGCGGCGCCAGCCCGTGCCGGGCCGCGGCCTCGACCAGCGCACCCGCGCGCACCCCGGCACCGATACGGGCCGTGCGGGCCCGCGGGTCGATCGTGATGGCATCCATCCGGCGGGTGGTGATCAGCACGCCACGATCCGCGGCCACCGAGAGGCCGTGCCCGGTCGCCTGCACCGCCACCGGAAGTCGCTGCCGGGCAGCGTATTCCACCGCCGACCTGACGTCCTCGGCGTGGACCGCGCCGACGACCAGCGCGGGACGGTGGGTGTAGGCGGTCTGGAACCCGGCGACCTCCTCGGCATAACCGGCGTCGCCGGGTGTGAACACCGGGCCGGTGAAGCGGAGGGAATCGATGGTCTGCGTTGCGTTCTCGGTCATGCCATCGACTGTGCCGCCGCGCCTACCAGAAGTACAACAGATAGTTCTTCTCACTGCGATAACAGGTCGTTATGGCAAGGATTTAGAATAGCCGGATGGAACTGCGGCAACTCCGGTACTTCGTCACCGTGGTCGACGAGGGCGGCTTCACACGGGCGGCCGAGCGGCTGCACCTGACGCAGCCGGGCCTGAGCGCCCAGATCAGGCAGCTCGAGCGCGAGCTCGGCCAGCGCCTGCTCGACCGTGGCGCCCGCACCGTGACGCCCACCGAGGTCGGGACCGCCGTGCTCGAACACGCGCGGGCCGCCTTGGCCGCGGCCGACCGGATCGGCGAGACCGTGCAGGAATTCACCGGACTGCTGCGCGGGCACGTGCGGCTCGGGGTGATCTCCGGTGCGGCCACCGAGGAATTCGATGTCGCCGGCGTGCTCGCCGATTTCCACCACGACCACCCGCGGGTCGGCATCAGCCTCACCGAGGACACCGCCGAGCGGATGCTGGCCGCACTCGAACGCGGCGAACTCGACATCGCCCTGGTCGGATTGACCGGCGCCGCAACGAATCCCGGCATCGGCCTGGAGGTGATCCTGGAGACGCCACTCGTCGCCGCCGTCGCACTCGACGCACCGGCCGACCCCGCCGAGTCGGCGGGCACGATCACCCTGGCGGCATTGACCGATCGGCGGCTCATCTGCCTGCCGGCCGGGACCGGACTGCGCGGGGTCTTCGAACGCACATGCGCCGCAGCCGGTTTCACCCCACACATCGCCTTCGAGGCCGCCGCTCCCCCGTTGCTGCTCCGGCTGGCCGCCCGGAGCCTCGGCACCGCGATCGTCCCCGCGCTCACCCCCGCCGAGGCGACCGCGTTCGGCGTGCGCGCACTCACCATCGTCGAACCACGAATCCACGGCCGCCTCGCCATCGCCTGGCGCACCGACCGTCCCGGCGGCCCAGCGGCGAGGGTGCTGCTCGGCCAGCTGCGGATCGCGCTGGGGCAGCGGGCCATCGGGTGAATCGCCGCCACATCACCGCCTACATCACGCCACCGGATCGACACCCCGTCGGTGCGAACGCGGTCGTATCGCCGGTGGCCAGTACGGCGAATCGTCAGCGACGACCCCGGACCGCTTGGGACGGCGGCACTAGGGCCGGTGGCGGTGCCCGGTGGCCGACACGCACGCTTCGACGTACCCACGCACCAGCCGACGATGGTCGTCGTGCCGCCACGCCAGGGCGAGTTCGGCCGGGCGCAGACCGGTCACCGGCCGGGTCACCACACCGTCGTGGGCGATCAGCGGCGCGTTGCCCGTGGCGACCAGGACCACGCCGTCCCCGTTGACCAGGGCTTCGTAGGTCTCCTCGGTGCTCGACACCTCGGCTCCGATGACCGGCCGACGCCCGGCGCGTTCGTCGAGGGCGAGCCAGTAGTCGCGCAGCACGCCCGCCGAGGTCGGTAGCGCCAGGAACGGCTCGTCGAGGAGCTCGGTGAACGCGATGCTGTCGCGCGCCGCGAGGTGGTGCGTTTCCGGGAGTGCGACGAGCCGCGGTTCGGTGGCCACGACCAGCCATCGGTAGCGGTCGCCATCGGCCAGCGGAAGCCAGACGAAGGCGACATCGGTGGACCCGTCGGCCAGGCCTGCTGTCGGATCGTCCCAGCTCACTTGGCGCAGAACAGGTTTCGCGTCGGGGAACGCGGTGGCGAATCGAGAGCGCACCGCAGGCAGGATGCCGCGACCGGGGCTGGTACTTATCCCGATCGACAGCCCGGCCCGCTGGGCGGCCTTCGCGGATTCGACCGCGGACTCCGCCGCTTCCCAGGCGACGAGGACCCGGCGAGCCTGGTGTAGCAACGCCTCGCCGACCGGAGTCAGCGCGACCGAGCGGGTGTCACGCACGAACAGCGCCGCACCGAGCTGACTTTCGAGCTTGCGGATCTGTTTGCTGAGCGCGGGCTGCGAGACGTACAGCGCGTCGGCAGCGGCGGTGAAGTTCAGCTGATCGGCGACCGCGACGAAGTAGCGGAGGTCGCGCCCGTGCACATCCATAACCCTTGGTTATCACAAGGGATATTGGACGCCCACTCGGCACGGCGGAAGTATCGACGGCGAAATATCAACGGGCAGAGGAGAATCTGATGAGCATCCCGCAGATCTGGCTGGTCACCGGCGCGAGCAGCGGCTTCGGCCGTGCCATCGCGGAGGCGGCGATCGCGGCGGGCGACACCGTCGTCGCTGTCGCCCGCCGCACCACGGCCCTGGATGATCTGGTCGCCGCGCACCCCGATCAGCTCGAGACCATCGCCCTCGATGTCACCGACACCGCGCGCATCGACGAGGTCGTCGCCGATGTCGTCGCCCGGCACGGGCGTATCGATGTCCTGGTCAACAATGCGGGTCGCACCCAGGTCGGCGCCGTCGAGGAGACCACCGACGCCGAGTTGCGCGAACTGTTCGACCTGCATGTCTTCGGTCCCGCCGCCCTCACCCGCGCGGTGCTGCCGCACATGCGCGCGCAGCGCAGCGGCGCGATCGTGATGATGAGCAGCTTCGGCGGTCAGCTGTCCTTCGCCGGCTTCTCCGCCTACAGCGCAACGAAATTCGCGCTCGAGGGCCTTTCCGAGGCTCTGGCCGACGAAGTGCGGCCGTTCGGCATCAAGGTGCTGATCGTCGAGCCCGGCGGCTTCCGCACCGGCCTGATGAGCCCCGGCGCCGCCACGCTCAGTGCCGAGACCGACACCTACGCCGACACCGTCGGCGGGACCCGCCGCATGATCGAGACCAGCGACGGCCGCCAGCCCGGCGACCCGGCCAAGGCCGCCGCTGCCATCCGGACCGCACTGTCCGCCGACAAGACCCCGCTGCGGCTGCCGCTCGGCTCCGACGCGGTCGACGCCATTCTCGGACACCTGGATTCGGTCCGTGTCGAGTTGCTGGAGTGGGAAACCACCACCCGTGCCACCGATTTCGACGACAACTGAGAGAGTTCCCTTGCGCACCGCACTGTTTCGCACGTTCGCTCCGATCGTTCTCGCCGCCGCCCTGTCGGTCACCTCGTGTGCCGCCGAGGACACCGACGTCGCCGCCACTGCGACGACGACGCAGCACGCGGCGCAGGACGCGGGGCATGCCCGCCTGAACCAGCTGGTCGGCGAATGGACCGCCGAGAAGTCCACCTTCGTGGCGGGGGGCACCCCCGATGCCCCCCTGATCACCCGCGATGCCGTCTCGCGGTGGAGCTGGATCGGCGAGACCGGGGGCAACTTCCTGCGCGAGGAGGTCACCGGCGTCATCGGCGATCGCCCGTACTACCGGCTCGGTCTGCTCGGCTACTCCCCCGTCGACGACCGCTACGAATGGTCGACCTTCGACAGCGTCACGCCACTGACAATGGCCTATCGCGGCGCGAAGGGCACCGCGAGCAACCCCGACCTCTCGCTGCCGGGCGAGTTCACCGACCCGGGCATCACCGGACCGGCCAATGCCGGCAAGACCATCCCGATGCGGACACTGATCCGCCTCGAATCGCCGAACCGGACGGTCATGGAGCTCTTCTTCACCCCACCGGGCGAACCGGAGCGCCTCGCCGACCGCGTCGTCCTCACCCGGCGGGCGTAGCGACAACGGCGGTCGATGTCGTCCGCTCCGCACCACGGCCTGCCACCTCGCGCATCACCAGATAGATCGGAAAGGCGATGGGCGACAACAGGATCGTGCCGACCAGGAGCGGCGCCATCAGCAGCGGATGGATGTCTCGGTCGCGGCTGTCGAGGTAGATCCAGCGGCCGAGGAACAGGTCCCAGGCGATGATCTGGGCCCAGAGTGCTGTCAGTACGGCCGGGTCGGCGACGGCGTCGGTGATCGCGGGCAGCGACGGGGAGGTCACCAGGGACCACATCGCGCCGAGGACCGGGACGGCGACGATCGCCCAGATCACCAAGGGCACCAGGGTGATCCACGGTGAGCCGATGATCGTGCGGGTCCAGCGCCGGGTGGGGGCCAGGATCATCAGCGCCCAGAACGGGACGGTGACGAAGAAGGACAGGTCGAACAGCGTGCTCATGCGGTGACTACCTTTCGGGTGCCGATCGCGCTCGCGACCGAGATCAGGGCGCCGGCGACGACGCCGGTGAGAATCGCGGCGGCCACGGTCAGGGTGGCCTGGTCGGGGTGGATGAGCGGCTGCCCGCGCAAGGCCTGCCAGGTGACCAGCGCGAGCACCGCCGCGTAGCCGGCGGCCATGGTGACGACCAGGCCGACCCGCACGCGCAGTACCCGCAGCAACGGAATCCGTGGTGCGAGGATGACCAGCAGCGCGGCGAACAGCGGCAGCGCCTGCAACGCGTGCATGCCGAAGAAATGCGGGATCCGCAGGTCACCCGCGGTAGTGCTCCACCCGGTCACCGGCATGCCCGGTGTGCCGTCGGGCGCGCCGACGGTGTGCGCGCCCGCGATGTCGGCCACCCCGGATTCGCGGTTCGGCATCAGATTGCCCAGCGCCAGGCCGACCAGCGTGATCGCGAGGCCGAGCCGGATCGACCAGGTGGTCGCGGCGTCCCCGATTCTGGTCAGCGAGAGTTGCGCGGCGACGACCATGGTCGCGAGAAAGAGCACGATGATGGTGCTGCCCATGATGATCCACAGGACGGCGTCGAAGCTCGTCGTCATGTTGTAGTGGCTGCGGGTGCCGCGCACCACCTGGCCCACGATGATCAGCTGTTCGATCGTGCCCGCGACGACGATCACCGTCGCCATCCACCAGTTGAGCCGGGATGCCTTGGGCCGCAACGAGATCAGCCACGCCAGCGCGACGCTGTAGAGCAGGAACGACACCGCGAACTTGGTCGGCTTGAACCAGGCGGTCGACCCCGTGATGACCCGGTCGTCGACCAGCATCCCGACCACGGCGACGACGGCGAGCACGGCGTTGGCCGCGGCGAACCAGAGCAGTGGGCGATGCAGACGGGCCTGCCGCCGCGGTAGTGGATCGAGGGTTGTGAGGGCAGTCATGGCGAATCTCCCAAGATAGATAGCTGCACTATCCGTTATGGATAGCTAGACTATCCGTTACAGCGAAGGCGAGCAAGGGGGAGCGCGGAAAACGGAGGTGAACTGTGCGGGTCTCGGAGTTGAGCGAGCGCAGTGGAATCGCGGTGGCGACGATCAAGTACTACCTGCGTGAGGGCCTGCTACCCCCGGGCGAACGCACCAGCCCGAACCAGGCCAGCTACGGCGAGGACCATCTGCGCAGGTTGCGGCTGGTGCGCGCGCTGATCGAGGTGGGCGGGCTGCCCGTGGCCACCGTCGGCGAGGTCCTCGCCGCCGTCGACTCCCCCGATCTGCCGCTGTTCAGCCTGCTCGGCGTGGTCCAGGACAGCATCTCCGCCCCGGTACCGCCCGCGGCCGACGCGGAGTGGGAACGCGCGTCGGCGACCGTGCGCGCGGAGATGGATCGGCGCGGCTGGGACATGAAACCCTGCCCCGAGGCGATCGACACGCTCACCTCGGTGCTCGTGCGAATCGCGCAGCTGGGCTACGCGGACTGGGGCGAAACAGCCCTGCCCAGCTATTTCGACGGCGCGCGGGTGATCGCGGAGAACGACGTGACGACCGCGCTGGCCGCGGGCGGACGCGACGACATCATCGACGCGGTCGTGGTGCTGACCGTCCTCGGCGACACCGCCCTGTCCACCATCCGCCGCATCGCCCAAGCCCAGGTCTCGCTGGAAATGCTGAACAACCCCCAGGAATGAGCAACGGCCCCGCGGAATCTCGCGGGGCCGTCGTCCGTCCGAGCTTTCAAAGCAGACGCGAGAGGAACGTCTTGGTGCGCTCGTGCTGCGGGTTCGCCAGCAGCTCACGCGGCGGACCCGATTCCACGACCACACCGCCGTCCATGAACACCAGTTCGTCGGCGACCTCGCGGGCGAAGCCCATCTCGTGGGTCACCACCACCATCGTCATGCCCGAATCGGCGAGCTCGCGCATGACGGTGAGCACCTCACCGACCAGCTCGGGGTCCAGCGCCGAGGTCGGCTCGTCGAACAGCATCAGCTTGGGATCCATCGCCAGCGCGCGTGCGATGGCCACGCGCTGCTGCTGACCGCCCGAGAGCTGCGCCGGGTAGGCGTTGCGCTTGGCCGAGAGCCCGACCCGTTCCAGCAGTTCCTCGGCCCGCGCGATCGCCTCGGTCTTGCGGATGCCACGCACCTGGGTGGGCGCCTCGATCACGTTCTCCAGGGCGGTGCGGTGCGGGAACAGGTTGAAATGCTGGAACACCATGCCGATGTCGCGACGCTGGATCGCGGCATCGCGCGGATGCATCTCGTAGAGCTTGCCGTTCTTCTCCCGGTAGCCGACGAGCTCGCCGTCGACGTACAACCGGCCCGCGTTGACCTGCTCGAGGTGGTTGATGCAGCGCAGGAACGTCGACTTGCCCGAGCCGGACGGCCCGACCAGGGTCAGCACCTTGCCTCGCTGCACCTCGAGCGAGATGCCCTTGAGCACCTGCAACGCGCCGAAGTTCTTGCACACCCGATCGGCCAGCACCATCGGCGGTGCGGCCACTTGTGGTTCGGTCATTTCGCCTTCACCGCCGCCTGCGCCGTGGCCAGTTCCTCGAGCTGCTTGGCCGTCAGCTGCCGGGTGGCACCGCGCGAGTAGTAGCGCTCCAAGTAGTACTGCCCGACCATGAGCACGCTGGTGATCGCCAGGTACCAGGTGGCACAGACGAGCAGCAGCGGGATCGGCTGGAAGTTCACGCCGTAGATGTCGCGCGCGCGGCCGAACAGGTCGGTGCTCAGCGGGATCGCGGTGACCAGCGAGGTCGTCTTGAGCATGCCGATCAGCTCGTTGCCGGTGGGCGGGATGATCACCCGCATGGCCTGCGGCAGCACGGTGCGGCGCATGGTCTGCGTCCACGACATGCCCAGCGCCACCGAGGCTTCGCGCTGCCCCTCACCGACGGAGTTGATGCCGGCGCGCACGATCTCGGCCATGTAGGCGGCCTCGTTGAGGCCGAGACCGAGCACCGCGAACAGGAACGCCGCCTGCAGGTTCTGCACGTCGAACTCGAAGAACTGCGGCCCGAACGGCACCCCGAGGTGAATCTGCTTGTACAGCGAGGGCACCAGGCCCCAGAACACCAACTGCACGAACACCGGGGTGCCGCGGAAGATCCACAGGTACACCCACGCGGTGGTGCGCAGCACCGGGTTCGGGGACAGGCGCATCACCGCGAGCACCGCGCCCAGGCCCACCGCGATCGCCATCGCGAGCACGGTGAGTTCCAGGGTGACGATCGCGCCCGCGATGATCCGGGTGTCGAACAGGTACTTGCCGTAGGTGTCCCACCGGTAGGCGGGATTCGTCGCGGCTCCGTAGACGAACAATCCCACCAGGATCAGGATGATTGCCGCCGCGATCCAGCGGCCCGGCCTGCGCAGCGGGACCGCTTTGATCGGTTCGGGTTCGGTGCCCGGTCCGGGCACCTCCACCGTTGTGTCCTTCTCGGTCACGTCAGCTCACTGCGCCGTTGATCACCGAGGTCTTGATCTGACCCTCCTGGACGCCCCAGTTGGTGGTGATCTCGCCGTACTTGCCGTTGTCGATCAGGTGCTGCAGCGCCTTCTGCAGCGACACCGCCAGCGGCGAGCCCTTCTGCACGGCCCAGCCGTAGGGCGCGGAATCGAACAGCGGGCCCGCGGCCTCGATCTTGCCCTCGCTCTGCTTGATGGCGTAGGCGGTGACCGGCGAATCGGCCGACATCGCGTCGACCTGACCGAGTACCAGGGCGTTGGTGGCCGCGCTCTGCTCGTCGAAGGCCTTCATATCGATGGCCGGCTTGCCCTCGGCGACGCACTTGGCGCTCTTGGCGGGAATCTCTTGGGTGTGCTCGACCGTAGTGGCCTGTACGGCGACTTTCTTGCCGCACGCATTGTCGGGATCGATGGCTTTACCGGTTTGCTGGGCCCACTGGATGCCCGCGGAGAAATAGGTCGTGAAATCGACCTGCTGTTCGCGTTCGCGCGAATCGGTGATCGAGGACATACCCACGTCGTAGGTGCCCGCCTGAATCGCGGGAATGATCTTCTCGAAGTTGGATTCGACGTAGTCGACCCGCAATCCGAGGGTGGTCGCGACGGCGTCGAGCAGGTCGACGTCGAAGCCCACGATCTTGCCGCCGGCGTCCTTGTACTCGTTCGGCTGGTAGGGCACATTGACGCCGACGACGATCTTGCCTGCCTGCTTGACCTTGTCGGGGACGGTCGCGGCGAGCGCGTCGACCTTCTCCACCGACACCTTCGTCACCGTGGAGGTATCACCCTCGGTGTTGGTGGTGCAGCCGCTCAGCACCAGGGCGCCACCGGCGACCGTACAGAGCAGCCGCACGGCGCCGCGGCCGAGAACAGTTCGAACAGACAAAGGAGCCTCCACATTTCACGTCGACGCCGGCCACGTGTCAGCGCCTGTTTGGCAATGTATGCGAACCGGACACAGCGTGGTGCGACAGTAACCGAAGATTAATCAGCCAATGTGAAAGGGGTCCCTTCACCTACGGTGCACGCGCGCTCTGACCTGCTCGGTGAATTCGCTGGTGGAAGCCAGACCGCCGAGATCCGCGGTCGCGATTCCGGCCGCCAGAGTGGCGGCGACGGCACGGCTGATCCGGTCCGCCGCGTCGTCGAGTCCGCGGTCGTCGTGGCGAACGGCCAACCACCGCAACAACATCGCCGCCGACAGCTGCAGGGCCGCCGGATTGGCGCGATTGCGTCCGGCCAGACCGGGCGCGGCGCCGTGCACGGCCTGTGCCATCGCCTTGGTGTCCGAACAGTTCAGCGACGCGGCCATGCCGAGCGAGCCTGCCAGCTCGCCCGCCAGATCGGACAGGATGTCACCGAAGAGGTTCTCGGTGACGATCACGTCGTACTCGCCGGGCGCGCGGACCAGGTGCGCGGCCATCGCGTCGACGTGCTCGTCGTCGACCCGCACGTCCGGGTACTGCGCGGCCACCTCGTAGCACACGTCGCGGAACAGGCCGGTCGTCATCGGCAGCACATTCGCCTTGTGCACCACGGTGACTCGCTTGCGCCTGCCCCGTGCCAGCCGCAGCGCCTGATGCGCGATCCGCTCGCACGCCTGCCGGGTGATCACCGCCACCGCCATCGCCACATCGGGCGTCGGCCGGAACTCCCCCGACCCGGCGAACATGTTGCGGTCGGCGTAGAAGCCTTCGCTGTTCTCGCGCACGATGACCAGGTCGATGTCCGGCGCGCTCGACCGCACCCCGGCGAACGCCACCGCGGGCCGGATATTGGCGTAGAGGCCGAGCCGCTTGCGGATGACCCCACCCGGCGCGACCCGCATGTCCGCGGGGTAGGAGGCGTTGTCGTGGGGGCCGAGGATCCAGGCATCGAGGTCCTCGAGCGCGCGCAGCGTCTGCTCCGGCAGCGGGTCGGCGCAGGCCGCGATGGCCTCGTGGCCCATCAGTAGCGGCACCCATTCCACCGGCCAGAGTCCCGCCGCGCCGATCGCCTCGTCGACGACCGCCCGCGTCGCGGCGACCACCTCGGGGCCGATTCCGTCACCGTCGATCACACCGAGCCGCAGATTCTTCGTACCGTTCACGCCCCCATCCTCGCGCCTGTCGGGCCCGACCTGACCACGGGGACACGCCACAGCGACTACTTTCTGCAGATCATGGTGCAGTCGGTGGAGTTGCTCCTGGACGACGACGGAGCGGACGAGGTCCGCAGACAGTGGGAGGTGCTGGCGCGAGCAGGCATCGCCAGCCCCCGTGGCGCCACCCATCGGCCGCACGTGACGGTGGCGGTGGCGCGCGAGATCTGGCCGCGGATCGACCGCGCGCTGGCCGGGATCGAGTTCCATCCGCTGCCGATCCGGCTGGGCGGGCTGCTGGTCTTCGGGGCGCGCAGGCCGATCCTGGTGCGCCCGGTCGTGGTCACCGAGGACCTGCTCGCCCTGCACCGGCGCGTCTACCACCTGGTCGAACCCTGCCCCGGTGTCCCCGCGACCATGCGGCCCGACGCGTGGACACCGCACGTGACGCTGGCCCGCCGGGTCCCGCCGGACCAGCTCGGCGCCGCGGTCGATGCGGTGGCCGCCGAGAAGGACTTTCCGGCCGTTGTAGTGGGCATTCGCCGCTGGGACGGGGAGGCGCGGCAGGAACGCATTCTGATCGGGGGAAGATAGAAGGACGCCACGGCGTTACAGCCGGGGACACCGACAAGGAAGGGACGTCATGGCCACCCAGACGCTGACCCAGCAGAACTTCGACGAAGTCATCACCGAAAACGACGTGGTCCTCGTCGATTTCTGGGCTTCCTGGTGCGGTCCGTGCCGCAGCTTCGCACCCACCTACGAGGCCTCCTCCGACAAGCACACCGATGTGGTGTACGGCAAGGTCGACACCGAAGCCGAGCAGGGACTCGCCGCCGCGGCGAACATCCAGTCCATCCCCACCATCATGGCCTTCCGCGAGGGCGTGCTCGTGTTCGCCCAGCCGGGCGCGCTGCCGCCTGCCGCGCTCGAAGACCTGGTGACCCAGGTCAAGGGCCTCGACATGGACGAGGTCCGCAAGCAGATCGCCGAGCAGGCCCCCGCCGCCGAATAGGCGCGACGAAACGTCAAGGGCCCGTTCACCTTTGGCGAGGTGAACGGGCCCTTTGTGATTTCGTTGTCAGCCGGCGAGCAGGTTGACGCAGGCGATCATGGCGCGCACGGTCGATTCGGCGCCGTCGCCGGCCATGGCAGCGGCCCAGCCGCGCCTGCCGTTGAACTCGCACTGCACGAAGGTGGCGGTGCCGGCGGCGGTGCGGCGCTGATGGAACTGCAGGATCTCGAGGGGGTAGCCCTCGTCGTAGAGCGCCGAGGTCATGGCGGCGACCGGGCTACCGGCCGCGATGACGGTGCGCAGGTGGTCGGCGAATTCCAGGGTCGCGGTGAAATCCGTTCCGGAACAAGTGAATTCGCCGAGGGCGATCGGTCCGTCGATCCGGGCGTACCGGTCGAGGAACTGGGTGGGGGTCAGGTCGATGGTCTCGGCGCGCAGCCCCTTGGGGGCGGCGTCGAACAGGGCACGGTCCAGTGTCAGCAGTGTCATTGCAGGTGAGGTCTTCCCGAAGATGGTCTTCGTTGGCAGTGGGACCAGCAGAACAATGAAAATCAGCCCGCAGCGAGGGGGCCGGTCCGAATCAGACCCCGCTACGGCGGGTTACTACGAGAAGAATCTGCCGTGTGGCTGCCTGCGCGGTCTGCGCAGCAGCGACCGCGCGGTCGCGGTCAGCGACAAGCAGCGCGGCGAAGCGGTCGGCGGGATTCGGCACGAGTTCGAGAATAGGGCGATCGTCGCGAAACCGCAACCTACTTACCGCCTCGACGTGTCTACCCGTGAGTACCATCACCGCAGCTCAGCGACCACTCGCTCCGGGCCGGTACCGTGAACGCATGGGTGCGGTCTTCGCGATGACGATCCCCGGGCTGGCGATCCTGCTGATCCTGCTCGCGCTGCTCGAGGTGGTGGTCAACCGGCTGACCGGCACGCGTGTGCTGCCGTGGACGCGCAAACGCACCGGCCCCGCGGTGGCGGCGACCGGGTTCGAGCATCTCACGGCGATGTTCCAGGGGTCCAAGCAGCACGAGTTCGAGCAGCGGCAGAGCACGCTGATGCACCGGGAGACGCCGTCGGAGGGCGCGCCGCCGCGGGATGAGGTGGATCTGACGGGTGGGTCGGCCAGGTTGGTCGCGCGCGAACGCTAGCGGTCGCCGCCGAGTCGCTCGACCGAACCGAGTGCCCGCGCCGAACCGTCGACGTCGACCTGCAGGCGCAGGCTGCCGGGCTGCCTGCTGGTGCGCAGCACGACCTTGTCGCCCATCATCACCGGGCCGACATGCTCGACGATCGCCCGGTACGGCAGTTCGTGGTGGTCGGGGTGCGCGGCGAGGGCTTCCTCGACGGCCTCCCAGTAGACGGCGTTGTTGACGTGGCCGAGCCGGTCCACATCGGTCACCCGCAGCGGGAACGACACCGCCTCCGCGGCGACGCCGTTGAGTTCGGTGAGCGCGGCGCGCCAGCGCAGCCGGTGCTCGGTGGTGCTGGCCAGCATCGGCGCCATGAACGCGTCGCTCATCCGCGCCGGGCGGCCCGCCACCGGGTCGATGTGGATCAGGAACGCGGCCGCCTCGATGTGCCCGCCCCGCTCCCCTGTGAGCTGAATTCGCATGTCGCACCATCGATTCGACAGCGCGTCGGCCCAGCGGCGTAGGTGCACCCGGTCGCCGAAGACGATCGGCTCGTAGACGTCGATGACGGTGCGCCGCACGATCCACGCCTGGTGCGCGTCGCCGTCCTCGACCGCGTCGAGATGATCGAACCCGATGTCCTGCAGATACCGCGCCACCGCGTCCAGCCGCAGCCGGTCGTGGCCGTCGGTGTCCCCGAGGCGCACCGGCCACGACACCGCGAAGGCCTGGTCGATATCGGGGCAGGCGGGCAGCGGGGTCGCGATGACATCAGCGGACATATGTCCGATGCTGCCACATTCGGCCGCTGCCGCTGCCCGGCGCCGAGGCGTTTCGCCCCGCCGGAATCAGGCGCGCTCGGCGGCGGCCTTGATCCCCTCGACGTGGCTGGTCCACATCCCGCGCGCGTGCTCGGCCTCCGCCTCGGTGGCGTTGTTGTCCTGACTCAACGTCAACCGCGTGGTGGTGTCGTCCCCGGTGAGTTCGTAGGTGAGCGTGTGATAGTTCTCGGGCAGGTCGTCCTGGCCGCTCAGCGGGCTGTAGTGGGTGAGCTTCAGCAACCGGCCCGGCTCGACCGCGAGAATCTCGCCGCGATCCTCGTAGGACTTGCCCTCGTACTCGCCCTGCCACACGATCGGGCTACCCGGCTGCCAATCGGTGCGCACCTCGGCACCGAACATGAACCGGCGGATCTGCTCCGGGTCGGTCAGCACGTCCCATACCCGCCGCGGAGAGGCGCTGATCTCGGTCTGCACGGTCGCGACGAATCCGGTCATGATGCTCAACTCCTTCGGTCGACGACCCCACACTACGACCGCGCGACCCCCGCGTCTTGGACAAAGGCGCCAGGCTTCGCGCCGACTGGGCTACCCGCCCCGACGAGACGACATTCGGCCACTGCGGGCACCGATCCTGAGCGGTCGGTGCCCCCAGTGGCGAGTAGGCCACGTCAGTGCGCGGCCGCGTCCCAGCTGCGGCCCGTGCCGACCGAGACGGTCAGCGGTACCGAGAGTTCGATGGCCGAGGACATCTGTTCGCGGGCAAGGGATTCCAGGGCCTCGCGTTCGCCGTCGGCGACCTCGAAGACGAGTTCGTCGTGGATCTGCAGGAGCATGCGCGAGCGCAGGCCGGCCTCACGCATGGCGTTGCGCACATTGATCATGGCGACCTTGATGATGTCGGCGGCGGTGCCCTGGATGGGGGCGTTGAGGGCCATCCGCTCGGCGGCCTCGCGGCGCTGGCGGTTGCTGGAATCCAGGTCGGGCAGGTAGCGGCGGCGGCCGAACAGGGTTTGGGTGTAGCCGACCTTGCGGGCCTGCTCGACGACCTCGGCCAGGTAGTCGCGGATGCCACCGAAGCGGTCGAAGTAGACGTCCATCTGCTCCTTGGCCTCGGCGGTGCTGATCTTCAGCTGCGCCGAGAGGCCGTAGGAGCTCAGTCCGTAGGCCAGACCGTAGGACATCGCCTTGATCCGGCGGCGCATCTCCGGGTTCACCTCCGACAGCGGGATGTCGAAGGCCTTGGACGCGACGAAGGTGTGCAGGTCCTCGCCGGAGTTGAACGCCTCGATCAGACCCTCGTCGCCGGACAGGTGCGCCATGATCCGCATCTCGATCTGGCTGTAATCGGCCGTCATCAGCTCGGTGTAGCCGGGGCCGACGACGAAGGTGTCGCGGATCTGGCGGCCGGTGTCGGTGCGGATCGGGATGTTCTGCAGGTTCGGCTCGGTCGAGGAGAGCCTGCCGGTGGCGGCGATGGTCTGGTTGAAGGTGGTGTGCACGCGGCCGTCGTCGGCGACCGACTTGAGCAAGCCGTCGACGGTCACCTTGAGCCTGGTCGCGTCGCGGTGCGCGAGCAGGTGCTCGAGGAAGGCGTGGCCGGTCTTCTCGAACAGCGATTCCAGCGCGTCGGCGTCGGTGGTGTAGCCGGTCTTGGTGCGCTTGGTCTTGGGCATGTCGAGCTCGTCGAACAGCACCACCTGCAGCTGCTTGGGCGAGCCGAGGTTGATCTGCTTGCCGATCACCTCGTACGCCGAGTTCGCCGCCTCGGCCACCCGGTCGGCGAACTGGCGCTGCAGCGACTCGAGCTGGGCCACGTCGACGGCGATGCCGGCCTCTTCGAGCTGTCCGAGCACGCCGAGCAGCGGCAGCTCCATCTCGTCGAGCAGGGCGGTCGACTCGATCGCGGCCAGCTCGGTGTCGAGCGCGTCGGCGAGGTCGGCGACCGCGCGGGCGCGCAGCATCTCCTGGCGCGCTGTCTCGGCGGCGACGGTGTCCTCGTCGTCGAGCAGCGAGAGCTGACCCGTGTCGCCGGTCTCCACGCGCAGTTCGCGCTTGAGGTAGCGCAGGGATAGATCGTCGAGGTTGAAGCTGCGCTGGCCGGGCCGGACCAGGTAGGCCGCCAGCGCGGTATCGGTGGTGAGACCGGCCAGGGTGAAGCCGCGACCACGCAGCGCGTGCCCGGCGGCCTTGGCCTCGTGCAGTGCCTTGGGCACGGCAGGGTCGGCCAGCCAGGCGCCCAGCGCCGCCTCGTCCTCGGGGGTGAGCACGGTGAGATCGATGTAGCCGCCCTCCCCGTCACCGGCGGCGATGGCGATCGCACGGGCGTCGCCGTGCACCGGGGTGCCGCTGCCGACCACCGACAAGCCTTGGCGCACACCGGCTTGCGCGTGCTCGGCCAGCCAGTCGGCCACCGCGCCCTGATCGAGGGCGCCACCGCTGATCTCGAAGCCCGATTCGGCCTCGGGCTCGGCGGAGCCGAGGGTCTCGAAGAGCCGGTCGCGCAGCACCCGGAATTCCAGGTCGTCGAAGAGCTGGTGGATCTTCTCCCGGTCCCACGGCGCCTGCGCGAGCTGGTCGGGGGTGTAGGGCAGCGGCACCTCGCGCACCATCTCGGTGAGCTGGCGGTTGAGCACGACGCTGGACAGGTTGGCGCGCAGCGCGTCGCCGACCTTGCCCTTCACCTGGTCGACCTTGTCGACGAGGGTGGCCAGGTCACCGTATTCGCGGATCCACTTGGCCGCGGTCTTCTCGCCAACGCCGGGGATGCCGGGCAGGTTGTCACTCGGGTCGCCACGCAGGGCGGCGTAGTCCGGGTACTGGGCGGGGGTGAGGCCGTACTTGGTCTCCACCTCGGCCGGGGTGAAGCGGGTGAGATCGGAGACGCCCTTGCGCGGGTAGAGGACGGTGACGTCGTCGTTGACCAGCTGGATGGCGTCGCGGTCACCGGTGACGATGAAGACCCGGTACCCCTGGGCGACGGCCTGGGTGGTGAGCGTGGCGAGCACGTCGTCGGCCTCGTAGCCGTCGATCGCCATCACGGGAATGCCGAGGGCGCCGAGCACATCCTTGGTGAGTTCGACCTGGCCGCGGAACTCGTCGGGCGTCGCGCTGCGGTTGGCCTTGTACTCCGGGTAGGCCTCGGTGCGGAAGGTCTTGCGGGACACGTCGAACGCCGCGGCCACATGGCTCGGCTTCTCGTCGCGCAGCAGATTGATGAGCATCGAGGTGAATCCGTAGACCGCGTTGGTGGTCTGCCCGGTGACGGTCTTGAAGTTCTCCGCCGGTAGCGCGAAGAACGCGCGATAGGCCAGCGAGTGCCCGTCCAGGAGCAGCAGCGTCGGCCGCTCACCGCCCGAATCGGTGGTCGTTGTCGATGCCTGCGCAGTCGTCGGTGAACTCACCCGGATGAGTGTAGGGACCACCACCGACACCCCCGAACCCCGCCGCGCCGATTCTGCACCGACGGGCACCCGCATACCCCGCCCCGCACGCCCGACCACGAGGAGGGCAGGCCGACGCAGTCGGCCGTCGCGGCCGTCCCGCCGATCAGGTGCCGTTGCGTAGGCGACGAAGGAGCAAGCAACGGTGCCTGATCGGCGGGACAGGAGGGGCCGCGACCTCGAGCGCGCCAGCGCTCCGACGACTCAGTGGCCGAGGTAGGCGGACATGACGGCCGGGTCGGTGAGCAGGGCGGAGCCCGCCCCGGTCTTGGTGACCTCGCCGGTTTCCAGGATGTAGGCGCGGTCGCTGCGGGTCAGCGCCTGCTGGGCGTTCTGCTCGACGAGCAGGACGGTGGTGCCCTGGCGGTTGATCTCGCTGATGATCTTGAAGATCTGCTGGATCACCATGGGCGCCAGACCCATCGACGGCTCGTCGAGCAGCAGCAGCTTCGGGCGGGCCATCAGGGCACGGCCGATGGCCAGCATCTGCTGTTCGCCGCCGGAGAGCGTGCCGCCGACCTGCTTGCGGCGTTCGGCCAGGCGCGGGAACAGTTCGAAGATCCAGTCCAGCGTCTGCTGGTACTCGGCCTTCTGCGCGAACGGCCTGCCGTAGCAACCCATGTCGAGGTTCTCGGCCACGGTCATGCCGGGGAACACGCCACGACCTTCCGGCGCCTGGATCAGGCCGTGCACCACCCGGTCGTGCGCCTTCATCGAGGTGATGTCCTTGCCCTCGAACAGGATCTTGCCCGAGGTGAGCGGCAGCAGACCCGACAGCGCGCGCATGGCGGTCGTCTTGCCCGCGCCGTTGGCGCCGAGCAGGGTGATCAGCTCGCCCTGGTCGACCGACAGCGAGATCCCGTGCAGCGCTTCGATTCTGCCGTAGTTCACGACCATGTCGCGCACCTCGAGCAGGGGCACCTTCTGCTCGACGACGGGTTCTTCCTGCGCCGCTTCCACCACGACGGCGGGGGCCTGGGTGGGCGCCACCTCGGCCGCCGCGGCGGCACCGGCCCCCTCCCGCACCTCGTCGACCGTGTCCGCGTCGGGCACACCGAGATAGGCCGCGATGACCGCCGGGTTCTCGCGTACCTGGGCGGGCAGGCCGTCGGCGATCTTGCGCCCGAACTCGAGCACCACGATCCGGTCGGTCACGCCCATCACCAGGCGCATGTCGTGCTCGATGAGCAGCACGGTGTAGCCGTCGTCGCGGATCTTGCGGATCAGATCCATCAGCGCCGACTTCTCGCTCGGGTTGAACCCGGCGGCCGGTTCGTCCAGGCACAGCAGCTTCGGCTCGGTCGCCAGCGCTCGCGCGATCTCGAGCCTGCGCTGGTCACCGTAGGAGAGGTTGCGGGCCTTCTCGACCGCGCGCGGCGCGATGCCGACGAACTCGAGCAGCGCCATGCCGCGTTCGATGGCGTCGCGTTCCTCGCGCCGGTGCTTCGGGGTGCGGAACACCGCGCCGGGTACCGAGGTGGTGTGGCGGGCGTCGGTGCCGACGACCACGTTCTCCAGCGCCGTCATCTCCCCGAACAGCCGCACGTTCTGGAACGTGCGCGCGATGCCCATCCGGGTGATCTCGTTGCGTTTGGTCTTGGCCAGCGGCCGCCCGTCGAAGTGCACACTGCCCGCGGCGGGCTTGTAGACACCGGTGATCGCGTTGAAGCAGGTGGTCTTGCCCGCGCCGTTGGGGCCGATCAGGCCGAGGATCTCGCCGCGGCGGATCTCGAAGCTGACCCCGTCCAGCGCGGTCAGACCGCCGAACTTCACCGTCAGGCCGTCGGTGCGCAGCAGCGCCTCGCCCACCTCGGTGTCGATCGCGCGATGCGGCGCGACGACCTCAGCGACCGTCTCCGCGTCGCCGAGTTCGGGCAGCACCGCGGTGACGTCGACCTCGCCCGCCGGTTCGACCTCCGGCGCGGGCTTGTACCCGGCCGACATGTCCTCGTTGTCGTACAGCGCGTCCCCTGCGCCCGGCCCCGTCATCGCCCTGCTCCGATCGGTTCGGCCGCCGGCTTGCGCACGACCGCCTGGTACACCTGTCTGCCGTAGGTGAGCAGCTTCTGCCGCACCGGGAACAGACCCTGTGGCCGCAGAATCATCATCACCACCAGCGCGATGCCGAAGTAGAAGTACTTCAGGTCACCGAGCGTCTGCGCGCCGCCCTTGCGGAACAGCAGCACGCTGCCGAGCAGCAGCAGGCCGAAGACCACCGCGAAGATCGACACGGTGATCACCCCGCGCCTGGCCCACACGCCGAGCGCGTCACGGCGCCACCGCCACAACAGCCACAGGCCGACCAGCAACGCGACATCGAGCGCGAGCAGCAGATAGCCCATCGACTCGCTCGACACCAGCTGCACCGACTGCAACCGCATCGGCAGATACGCGATGAGGAAGGCGCCGACGATCACGCCGAGCTTGTTGCCCGAGCCACCGAGCACGACCGCGCACAGGAACAGCATCGACAAGATGATGTCGAACTGTTTCGGGTTCACGTAGGTGACCTGACCGGCGTACATGGCACCCGACAGACCACCGACGGACGCGCCGATCACGAAGGCCCACAGCTTGAACTTGAAGGTCGGCACGCCCATGATCTCGGCGGCGTCCTCGTCCTCGCGGATCGCGACCCAGGAGCGGCCGACCCGGCTGCGCTCGAGGTTGCCGATGATCAGCAGCACCACGATGACCAGTGCCATGCCCAGCCAGAACCACCAGGTGCCGCTGCTCGCGCGCTCCAGCGGGTTCATGCTCTCGGTGTCGCCGAGGTTGCCCGGGGAGAAGTAGCCACCGGGATGCGCCTCGGATTCACCGACCTGCGGGTACGCGATCTTGGACAGCCCGAGGCTGCCGTTGGTCAGCTCGGTCAGGTTGTCGGCCATCAGGCGCACGATCTCACCGAAGCCCAGCGTCACGATCGCCAGGTAGTCGCCGCGCAACCGCAGCGTCGGTGAGCCGAGGATCAGACCCGCGAGCGCGGTCAGCGCGACCGCGATCGGCAGGCAGGCCAGCCACGCCCAGCCGGGTTCGAGCCAGCCGCCGTCGGTTTGGTTCCACGGGCTGTTCGGGCTGGTCAGCAGGCCGACGGTGTAGGCGCCGACGGCGTAGAAGCCGACATAGCCGAGGTCGAGCAGACCGGCCTGGCCGACCACCACGTTCAGGCCGATGGCGATCAGCGCGTACATCGCGAACTGCGCCATCACACCGCCGAAACTCACGCCGGGGGTGTCGATCAGCGGGGGCGGGAACAGCGGCAGGAGCGCCAGCGCGATGATGATCGGCACGCCGACGGCCCATTGGCCCGCCCGCGGCAAGCCGTCCCACCAGGTGCGGATCGCGTCGCCGATGCCACGCCGATCCTGTTCCGTCGCAGGGGTTTTCGTCAGGTCGGTCATGCGCGCGCCCTCCCCAGGCTCTCGCCGAGGATGCCGGTCGGCCGGAACATCAGCACGGTCACCAGCAGAACGAACGCGACAACGTCACGCCATTCGTTGCCGAACAGGATCTGCCCGTATTGCTCGGCGACGCCGAGGAGCATGCCACCGAGCAGCGCGCCGCGCAGGTTGCCGATACCACCGAGCACCGCGGCGCTGAACGCCTTGATCCCGAGGATGAAACCGCCGGAGAAGATGATGCCGGTGGGAATGTAGAGCGTGTAGAGCATCGCGGCCGCACCGGCGAGCAGACCGCCGATGAGGAAGGTCAGCACGATGACCCGCTCACGCGAGACACCCATCAGGGTCGCGGTGTCGGGGTCCTGGGCCACCGCGCGGATGGCGCGGCCGAACTTGGTTCTGTTGATGACGATCTCGGTGGCGATCGCGAGCACGACGGCCGCGGCGAAGATCACCAGCGCCACATTGGTGACCTGCGCGCCGAGGAAGGTGAACTGCACCTTCGGCTCGACCAGCCGGATACCGGTCTGGGCGTTGGAGCCACCGAGACCCGGCTTGATCTTGGGCAGGATGTAGTGGACGAACTCCTGGATCACGAACGACATGCCGATCGCGGTGATCAGGAACGCCAGCGGTTTGGCTCCGCGCCTGCGCAGCGGGCGGTAGGCCACCCGTTCGAGCCCGATCGCGGCGATGCCGGAGACCAGCATGCCGAACAGCATCGCCAAGCCGAGATAGGTCACCGTCAGGACGACGCCCTGGGAGTACGCGTTGCCGCTGGGGGCGAAGCCGAGCAGCTCCAGCCCCACGTAGGTACCGAACATGCCGAGCATGAAGATCTCGGAATGCGCGAAGTTGATCAGTCGCAACACGCCGTAGACCAGGGTGTAGCCGACGGCGACCAACGCGTAGATCGATCCGTAGGTGAGTCCGTCGACGGTCAATCGCCAGAACTGGTCGATCACCCCGGAGACGTTGAAATCGATGGAACCCTCGGCCAACAGGGTCACACCGAGCGATGCCGCTGATGTCATGATTTCTCTCGCGTCAGGCAAGCGGTGCGCGTGGCATGGCCACGCGGTCTTTTTTTGATTGCGCCCGCTTCTGTCAGGCGGGGGGGGGGGCTGGGCCCCCCCCACCGCTACACACTTTCGTGGGGACTACTTGACCTCGTACATCCAGATCTGGATGTTGGCCAGCTCGCCGGTCTCGCCCCACTTGTACTGGCGGGCGACACCGGTGCCGTTGTAGTTACGGACGTAGTCGACGAGCTCGGCGCGGGTGACCTTGCCCGAGTCGATGCCCTTGAGCAGGATCGTGGTCAGGTCGTAGCCCTCGACGGAGTAGACGCCGGGCGCCTGGCCGTTGAGCGCCTTGTACTCGGTCGCGAACTTCTCCGGCGCCGGGCTGCACGGGCACGACAGCAGCGCGCCCTCCGAGGAGCTACCGGCCTGGCGCACGAACTCGGGGTCGTTGCTGCCGTCGGCGGAGACGAAGGTCGCGGTCACGCCGCCGGAACGCAGCTGCTGCACGAACGGCGCCGCCTCCGCGTAGTAACCGGCGTAGAAGATGGCATCGGGCTTGGCCGCGGACAGCTTCGACACCGCGGCCGAGAAGTCCTTGTCACCTTCCTTGACGCTGACCGCGCAGGACGCGTCAGCGGCCGGGCCCGCGGCGGTGTTGAACGCCTTGGCCAGACCGGCGCCGTAGTCGGTGTTGTCCTGCACGACGCAGAGCTTCTTGTAGCCCTTCTCGCCGGTCAGGTAGTTGGCGACGGCCGGGCCCTGCGAGTCGTCGTTGCCGAGGCCGCGGAAGAAGGTCTTCCAGCCGTTCTGGGTCAGCGTCGGGTTGGTGGCCGATGCGGTCAGCGTCGGCATGCCCGCCTCGCTGAGGATCTGGCCGGTCGCCTTGGTCTCACCCGAGAAGGTGGGGCCGACCAGCGCGACGATGCTGGGATCGCTGACGATCGTCGGGATCACCTGGCTGGCGATCTGCGGCTTGCCCTCGGTGTCGAACTGCTTGACCGACACCTGACAATCCGGATTGGCCTTGTTGTGCTGGTCGAGGGCCAGCTTGACACCGTTGATGATGTTGATGCCGAGCGCGGCGTTACCGCCGGTCAGCGGGCCTGCCATCGCGATGGTCTGGGGCGCGCACTTGGCCTTGCCGTCGCCCGCGGGATCGGCGGCGGCGCCCGCGTCGGTCTGCGCGACGGCCTTACCCTGGGTGTCGAGCTGAACTACCGGCTGGATCGAGAGATCGGTGTTGCCGCCACCGCCGCCGTCGGACGACTTGTCGCTGCATCCGGACAACACCAACGACGCGGCAGCTCCGATTACCAGAACTCCTCGCGTCGAACGACTGCGCCATGTCGAACTGAGCACGTCTCACCTCTATGTCCTGTGCTCCCCGGGGTCACCGAGGGGGCCGACCACGTTCAGCCCGGACAGAACATATCGCCGGTTTGTTAGATCCGCATCACATTCGCATCATGTCGGACGCATCATGTCCAGTCGTAGTTCACATTATTGTTTCGCTTGCGTAAAGTTTTTCGGCTTTCGGCGCGAGACCCGCGGCGGCGCGTTCCGGCGTCACTGCGGGGTGAGGTTCTCCAGCACGACTTCGGCGACCGCCTTCATGGTCGTGCGCCGATCCATCGCGGTGCGCTGAATCCATTTGAACGCCTGCGGTTCCGACAGACCCTGGGTCTGCATGAGCACACCCTTGGCCCGCTCGACCAGTTTGCGCGTCTCCAACCGGTCCGACAGATTCGCGACTTCTGTTTCCAGCGCGGTGATTTCGTGGAAACGGCTCGCCGCGAGTTCGATCGCGGGCACCAGATCGGATTTGGTGAACGGCTTGACCAGGTAGGCCATCGCACCAGCGTCGCGGGCCCGCTCGACCAGGTCGCGCTGACTGAACGCGGTCAGGATCACCACGGGCGCAACACGTTTCGACGCGATCTCGGCTGCGGCGTCGATGCCGTCGCGGCGCGGCATCTTCACGTCCATGATCACCAGATCGGGGCGCATCTCCTCGGCCAGCTCGACGGCCTGCTGACCGTCGCCCGCCTCACCGACAACCTCGTAGCCCTCTTCCTTGAGCATCTCGACGAGGTCCATCCGGATGAGGGCCTCGTCCTCGGCGACAACGACGCGCTTGGCCGCGGCCTCACGCGTAGCGCCGGCGCCCGCTGCATTCGTGCTCATAGGTTCGACCCCTCTGGAATTCCGATGCCTGTCGATCACACCACGACAGACGACGGCACCGGGCGAGCCGGTCGGGAACCCGTCGTGGGTGACCGAGTGATGTAAAGAGTACCTTTCGCTTCCGCACAGAATGCAGTGAGCGGTCCGAAACCGCCGGTGAACGCGAGCGCGGTGACGTCGCGCACACCCCGCGACCGATACTCCCCCGCGGAGCGCGGCCGATGCCGCGCTACCGCCGTGGTGCCGAGTGTGGGACTCGAACCCACACGTCCTTTCGGACAACGGTTTTTGAGACCGTCGCGTCTGCCAGTTCCGCCAACCCGGCGCACCGCGGTCACTATAGCGCCTCGGCGCGCCGGGAAGCGAACCGCGGGTCTGCCACGTCGTCGCACCAGGTCGGTCGGCGCCGGCAGTGGTGACCGGAGTGTCCGCGCACGGCCGGATGCTCTCCACCCCCGGCCGGGTGGACGGCGCCGCACCCTCGGTGCCGCAAATTATCACCGAACAGAATTGTTACACCGCAGCAGAGTGATGATCGACACACATTTCCCGCAGGTTTCCGGTCCCTATCTCGCGGGTATCACGATGACGCACAACGGATTTGCGCATTGTGATTCATGTACGGGATTCAACCGAGAGGTGAATAAGTAGCGCCGCACCTGTGATGGTTCCATTTCTGGCTCACCGCGCGACAATCAACCCGATTACGGTGTCGGTATGCACGTGTTGTTCGTCTGCAACTCCAACGTCTGCCGTTCGGTGATCGCCGAACGGCTCACCCGGGCGTTCGCGGCGGACAACGGCCTATTCGGGCTGACCGCAGAGAGCGCTGGGACGCGCGCGCTGGTCGGC
Organism: Nocardia sp. NPDC055053; assembly: GCF_053608285.1. Lineage (NCBI taxonomy): Bacteria > Bacillati > Actinomycetota > Actinomycetes > Mycobacteriales > Nocardiaceae > Nocardia > Nocardia sp. NPDC055053. The sequence goes on from NZ_JBSGVD010000010.1 coordinate 155,031, forward strand.
TTTCCCCCGGAACCGCTGGCCGCGGAGACCATCGCCAGCCTCGGCGGCGACCCCACCGGATTCAAGGCCAGAAAACTCAAGCCCGAGATGGTCGACCGCGCCGACCTGGTGCTCGCGATGACCGAATCACTGCGCGATCAGGTGGCCGAGCTCTCCTTCGGCGTCGGCCCGCGCGTCTTCACCCTCGCCGAGGCGCACCGCATCGCCAAGGTCACCGGCGCGAAATCCATTGCCGCGCTTGACCGCGCCCGCGACGATCTGGCCTACGTCAGCCGGGAGAACATCGCCGACCCGATCGGCTTGTCCCCCCAGGCCTTCCTCGAGGTCGGCGACCAGATCGCCGAACTGCTGTTCCCCCTGTTGCAGGCGCTCGCGCCGCACGAGCAGACCACACTCACCGGCGACGACGAGCGCCCCGGCCTGGTCATCGAACCGGCGCCCGCGCGTCCGCTCTCGGCATTTCTGGCCGCCCAGCGCAGGAGCTGAGCGCAAGGCTGTTCGCCGGAGGGTCCGAGGGATTACACTTCGGCGCGGACGTGCTGTTCCCCTTGCTGGTTCGACACACGACAGGAACTTCAGACATGCCGAAACGCATTTCGGATGTTTCGCTCCATGTGTATGTGACACCGGAAATTCTCGACCGCATCGTCGCCAGTGTCCGGACGGTCCTCGACGACCACCTCCAGGACCGCGACGTGTTCGCCTGGCGGTTCACCCTGCCCGTCGACGTGGCCGATCCCGTCCATCAGGAACTCGAATCACACTGGCGCGGTGCGCGTCCCGGCGCCGAACCGGGCGCCGAGACCACCTCCGAGATCGCGCTCAGCCTGGTCGGCGATCCGGCCGACCTCACCGACACCGATATCGCCGACCTCGAGCACGGCCTGGCGCTGGCGGTGTACGGCGCGGCCACCGAGGCCGTCCCGTTCGTGTTGCGCGCCAACCAGCGCACCGATGTCGAGCTCGAACTCGACCGCGAACACCGCTGAGTCGCTCGCTCAGCGGGCCGGGAAGTGCCGGATGACGCCTTCCTGGACCGTGGTCGCGAGCAGTTCCCCGCTGCGCGAATAGAATCGGCCGGTCGCCAGGCCACGCGAGCCCGCCGCAACCGGTGATTCGGTGGCGTAGAGGGTCCAGTCGTCGAAGCGGAACGGGCGATGGAACCAGATCGAATGGTTCACCGTGGCCGCCAGGATCCGGTCCAGACCCCACGACAATCCGTGCGTGGTGATGATCGAATCGAGCACGGTGGTGTCGGAGGAGTAGCCCAGCGCGGCTACGTGCAGCAGCGGATCGTCGGGCAGCGCGCCGTCGGTGCGCATCCACACCCGGTTGTGGTTGAGCTTCTCGCCGGTGCCCTTGAGGATCCACGCCGGATCGTTGGTGTAGCGCATGTCGACCGGGTGCGGCGCGTTGATGAACATCTCCAGCTTGTCCTCGAAGCCGGCGAAGCTCTCCTCGATCCGGGGCAGTGTCTCCGGATCGGGCACCTGCGGGCCCTCGTGGGCGTGCTCGAGGCCCTTGCCCCAGTCCTGGAACGCCGCCAGCATGACGAACAGCTCCTGGCCGTCCTGGCTGGCGGTGACCGTCCGGTTCGCGAGCGCGCGGCCGTCGCGATGCCGCTGCACGTGGTATTCGATCGGCTTCTTCACGTCGCCACCGCGCACGAAATGCGCGTTGATCGCGTGCAGCGGCCGCTCACCGGCGGTGCGTCCGGCAGCGACGATCGCCTGCGACACCAGCTGCCCGCCGAAGGTGCGGCTCCACACCTTCTCGGGATGGTTGCCGAGGAAGACGTCCTCGCCGATCGGTTCGAGGTCGAGCAGGTCGAGCAGCACCCGCAGATCGGGGGACGGCTCGCCCTGCACTGTCTCGACCTCGATCGATCCGCCTGCCGAACTACTCACGACTAGTGGTCCTCCTCGCCGATGCGATGAACGTGGATCAGGTTGGTGGAACCGACGGTACCCGGCGGGGAACCGGCGACGATGACCACCAGGTCACCCTTGCGGTACCGATCCATCGACAGCAGCGCCTGGTCGACCTGATGGATCATCGCATCGGTGCTCTGCACCATCGGGACGATGAAGGTCTCGGTGCCCCAGGTCAGCGTCAGCTGGCTGCGCACCTCCGGCAGCGGGGTGAACGCCAGCAGCGGCAGCGGGGTGTGCAGGCGGGCCAGGCGGCGCACGGTGTCACCGGACTGGGTGAAGGCCACCAGCGCCTTGGCGTTGAGCCGCTCGCCGATGTCGCGGGCGGCGTAGGAGATCACGCCACGCTTGGTGCGCGGCACGTGGGTCAGCGGAGGCACCCGGTGCGTCTCGGACTCCACCGCGGTGACGATCCGGCTCATGGTGCGGACCGCGTCGATCGGCCACGCGCCGACGGAGGTCTCACCCGAGAGCATCACCGCGTCGGCGCCGTCGAGCACCGCGTTGGCGACGTCGGAGGCCTCCGCGCGGGTCGGGCGGGAGTTCTCGATCATCGACTCCAGCATCTGGGTCGCGACGATGACCGGCTTGGCGTTCTCGCGCGCCATCTGGATGGCCCGCTTCTGCACCAGCGGCACCTGCTCGAGCGGCAGCTCGACGCCGAGGTCGCCACGGGCGACCATCACCGCGTCGAAGGCGAGCACGATCGCCTCGAGGTTGTCGATCGCCTCGGGCTTCTCCAGCTTGGCGATGACCGGAACGCGGCGCCCTGCCTTGTCCATGATGTCGTGCACCAGCTCGATGTCGGACGGCGAACGCACGAACGACAGCGCGATGAAGTCGACGCCCAGCTTCAGGGCGAATTCGAGGTCTTCGATGTCCTTTTCGGACAGGGCGGGCACCGACACGTCCATGCCGGGCAGCGACAGGCCCTTGTTGTTGCTCACGGGGCCACCCTCGGTGACCCGGCAGACGACGTCGTTGCCGTCGATGCTCTCCACCGTCAGGCCGACCTTGCCGTCGTCGACGAGCAGGCGGTCGCCTGCCTTGGCGTCCTGCGCGAGCTGCTTGTAGGTGGTCGAGACACGGTCGTGGGTGCCGTCGACGTCGTCGACGGTGATCCGCACCTGCTCGCCGTTGGCCCAGGTGGTGCGGCCGTCGGTGAACCGGCCGAGGCGGATCTTGGGGCCCTGCAGGTCGGCGAGGATGCCGACCGCGCGGCCGGTCTCGTCCGAGGCCGCGCGGACCATCTTGTAGTTGTCGGCGTGGTCGGCGTGCTCACCGTGGCTGAAGTTCAGCCGCGCCACATCCATGCCGCTTTCGACGAGCTCACGAATACGGTCCTGGGTGGCCGTAGCCGGTCCGAGGGTGCACACAATCTTCGTCCGTCGCATCACAACGGCAAGCCTAGTCCTCCCGATTCCGGGCGTCGTTTCGCCGGTCGGGTGTTAGCCCGGTGTTCACGAAATCAGCGGCGCGCGAGGGCCACATGCCGCGACAGCCTGGTCTCCAGGCGGGTCTGGCCGACGCCGAGGATCAGGCAGATCACCCAGTAGTAGAGGGCGGCGACACCGTAGAGGGCGAAGAAGTCGAAGGTCGGCGCTGCCGCCAGCTGGGCGGTGCGCAGCAGTTCGGTGACCAGGATGGTCGACGCCAGCGAGGTGTCCTTCACCAGGGAGATGAGCGTGTTCGACAGCGGCGGTACCGCGATCCGGGACGCCTGCGGGAAGACGACGTACCAGAGCGTCTGCGGGTAGGTCATGCCCAGCGACTCGGCCGCCTCCCACTGCCCGTTGGCGACGCTCATGATCGCCGAGCGCACCACCTCCGCGGCGTACCCGCCGACATTGAGGCTGAACGCGATCACCGCCGCCGGGAACGGGTCGATGACGATCCCGAACTGCGGCAGCGCGTAGAACACGATGAACAGCTGCACCAGCAGCGGGGTGCCGCGGATGATCGAGATGTAGAAGCGGGCAGGCAGTGACAGCGCCCGCTTCGACGACATCCGCGCCAGCGCGACCCCGACCGCGATCGCCAGGCCGATGACGAAACTGATCGCCGTCAACGGCAGCGTCGCGGTCACCGTGGCCTTCAGCATCGGCCACAGGTTGTGCCAGATCAGCTCCCTGGTTGCGGGATCCATCCGCTATTTGCTGACGTCGGTGCCGAAGTACTTCTCCGACAGCCTGGTCAGCGTGCCGTCCGCGCGCAGTTGCTCGAGCGCTCTGTCGATGTCGGCGATCAGCGCGGCGTCGTCCTTGCGGGCAGCGAAGGCCTGCTTACTGGTCTCGCCGGTCCTGGCGGCGATCTTGATACCGGTGTCGCCGGTCTTCTTGGTGTACTCACCGACGGCCAGGGTGTCGTTGACGGTGGCGTCGACGCGACCGGACTTCAGCAGCTGCACCGCCTGCACGAAGCCTTCCACCGCTTCGACTTTCGCACCGGCGCCCGCGGCGACCTTGCTCCAGTTGCTGGTCGCGGACTGCGCGGTGGTCTTGCCCGACAGGTCGGCCAGCGAGGTGATGGTGGTGTTGTCGGCCTTGGTGACGATCACGCCCTCGGAGGTCGTGTACGGCTGCGACAGCGAATACTTGGCCGTGCGCTCGGGGTTGACGGTGACCTGGTTGGCGACCAGATCGAAGCGCTTGGACTCCAGCCCGGCGAAGATCGAGTCCCACGGCGTCTGCACGAATTCCACCCGCTTGCCGAGCTTCTCGCCGACCGCCCGCGCGACCTCGACGTCGTACCCGGTCAGCGTCCCGTTGTCCTGGTAGCTGAACGGCGCGTAGGTGCCTTCGGTGCCCACCTTCAGCACATTCGGGTCGGTACCGGACGAGCAGGCCGACAGACCCGTCGCGGCGACCACGGCGAGTACGGCGGCGGCAAGCAGTTTGCGCACGGTCAATCCCTTCCTCCGCTGCGCGCATCAGGGCACGCGCAGGCCAAGCGACGCTACGGCGCCACCACAGACGGACACAGAGTATCGCTCACCATGATCGGAATTCCGGCGGTGAAACGGGAAACGGGCACTCCGCGCGACGCGGAGCACCCGTTCGGCAGTGCGGTGCCTGCGATCAGTCGCGCAGCGGACGGCCCTGCGCGTCGGGCACCTTGCCGGTGAGCATCATGATGCCGTCGATCAGCGGCCAGATGGCGCCGATGCCACAGGTCAGCCAGACGACCGCGATCTGGGCGATGCCGAGACCGGTGTAGCCCAGGTAGAAACGGCCGACGCCGAAGCTGCCGAGGAAGATCTCCAGCAGACCGGCCATCAGCTTCTGCTTGTCCGAGAACGGAACGCCGTACATGTCACGGCCGTACGGCGCTTCCGGATCGGCCGGGTTGTAGCCCTGCGGCATGGCGCCGTACGGCGCGGCGCCGTAGACGGGCTGCGGCTGGGCGTACGGGTCGGCGGGCTGGCCGTACTGGGGCTGGCCGTACTGCGGCTGACCGTACCCCGGCTGCTGCTGGCCGTACCCCGGCTGCTGGCCGTAACCCGGCTGCTGCGCGTACGGGTCCGAGGGCTGGCCGTAGGCGGGCTGGCCGTACTGCGGCTGCGCGCCGGAGTCGGGCTGCTTGCTCAGGTCGGGGCCGTACTGGGGATTGGGGTTGTAGGGGTCGGTCACTCATGTCCTCCATCATTCGTGCGGGTACCCGTCGTGGCCCCCGGCCAGTGGCGATCGGCCGAACGGCGGTGCGCCCGCGACGATCACCGGTCATTGTGGTCATAAGGACCGGCCGTTGTCTCCTCGGGTCCCCACGATCGGTCCGCGACACTGCACCCGGAATATCGCGACGGGCGCCCGGAATGTTGCCGGACGCCCGTCGGATTCGCTGCGAAGGCTGTCGGTCAGGCCTTCTTCGCGCCGGATTGCTCCGGTGTGGCGGTGTCTGCCGCGTCGGTGGTGTCTGCCGCGTCGGCGGACGTCGCGTCGTCGGCGGTCGGCGCCGGATCGGCCTTCTTCAGCTCCGCCTTCGGATCGGCGCTGTCGGCCGCGTCATCGGAGGATTCCTTCGCGGTGTCCTCGGTGGAATCCGCTGTCTCGGTGGACTTGTCGGCCGCGGCGATGGTGCCTGCCGCCCCGGCGGCACGCAGCGCCGAGAATTGCCACGGCCACGGCCGCGGCTCACCACCGGGCTGCAGCTGCGCCGGTGTCTCGCGGCCCTTGGTCGCCAGCGCGAAATAGGCCATGGCGCCCAGGAATACGAGGGCGGCGGTGAACGAGTTGATCCTGATGCCGAGGATCTGGGTGGCTTCGTCGCTGCGCATCAGCTCGACGAAGAAGCGCCCGAAGCTGTAGCCGGCCACGTAGAGCGCGAACAGGCGGCCGTGGCCGATCTTGTAGCGCTTGTCCAGCTGCACCAACGCGACGACCACCAGCACGTTCCACACCAGCTCGTACAGAAACGTCGGGTGCACGACCTCGAGTACCCGGCCGGTCGAGACGCCGTTCATCATGTCGCGCGCGCCGGTCTCCGGATCGAAGCGCTCGTAGATCTCGAGGCCCCACGCCACCTCGGTGGTGCGGCCGTAGAGCTCCTGGTTGAAGTAGTTGCCGAGGCGGCCGATCGCCTGCGCGAGCAGCACGGCGGGCGCGATCGCGTCGCCGAGCGCGGGCAGCGGGATCTTGTAGACGCGGCAGCCGATCCAGGCGCCGATGCCGCCGAGGAACACCGCCCCCCAGATGCCGAGGCCGCCCTGCCAGATGTAGAGCGCCTCGATCGGGTGCTTGCCCGGACCGAAGTACTTCTGCCAGTCGGTGGCCACGTGGTACAGCCGGCCGCCGATCAGGCCGAACGGCACCGCGAACATCGCGACGTCGAGCACCGCGCCCTGCTGGCCGCCACGCTGTTGCCACCGCCGCTCACCCCACCAGATGGCGACGACGATGCCGAGAATGATGAACAGCGCGTATGCCCGGAGTGGGAAGGGCCCGAGCTGCCAGACACCCTGCGGCGGACTCGGAATGTAGGCCAGGACTGAGTTCACGGCCCCCACGTTAGTTGAGTGGGGTATCAAGGAGTGACCGTGACCCTGACGTGGGTGGTCCACCACGCGAAGAGTGCACCGATACAGGTTCTGCGCAACCCATTTCGCGAGAACATGGGTAACTCACCGGGGACGGGCTACCCCGGCTCCCGCCTGACCGCCGGCCGCGTGGCCTACCGACTCCGCGCCTAGATCTGGCCAGAAGTCGCGGAGAGGCGGAACTGCTAGGTGCGGACGGTCGCCGACCGCACACCTTCGGCGAGCTCGCTGGTCAGCGCGCGCACCGCGTCCAGACCCTCGGCCGCGGCCGAGACCAGCGCCGATCCGACGATCACACCGTCGGCGTAGGCGGCGATCTCGGCGGCCTGGGCACCCGAGCGCACGCCGAGGCCGACGCCGATCGGGATGTCGGAATGCGCGCGGACCCGCGCGCACAGCGCGGGCGCGGCCGAGGAGACCGCGTCACGCGCACCGGTCACACCCATGGTCGAGGCGGCGTAGATGAATCCACGCGAGGCCTCCAGCGTCTTCACCAGGCGCTCCTCGGTGGACGACGGCGCGACCAGGAAGATGCGGTCCAGGTTGTGCGTGGCCGAGGCGATGAACCAGTCGTCCGCCTCGTCGGGGATCAAGTTCGGCGTGATGATGCCCGCGCCACCGGCCGCGGCCAGGTCGCGAGAGAAGGTGTCGACGCCGTACTGGAGCACGGGGTTCCAGTAGCTCATCACCACGGCCTGACCACCGGCGTCGGTGATCGCCTCGACGACGGAGAACACGTCGCGCACCCGCACGCCACCGCGCAGCGCCTGCTCGGCGGCGGCCTGGATGGTCGGGCCGTCCATCACCGGGTCGGAGTACGCCACGCCGACTTCGACGATGTCGCAACCGGATTCGACCATGGCCTTGCACACCTCGATCGAACCGGCCAGATCGGGGTAGCCCGCGGGCAGGTAGCCGATCAGTGCGGCCCGGTTCTCCGCGCGCGCGGCGGCGAAGGTGTTGGCCAGACGGGACTGCTGACTCACTTCGAGTTCTCCTCGGCGGCGTCGTCGTCGAACAGACCGAACCAGCGGCCCGCGGTGTCCATGTCCTTGTCGCCGCGACCGGACAGGTTGACCAGGATGATCGCGCCCTTGCCGAGTTCCTTGCCGAGCTTCAGCGCGCCGGCCACGGCATGTGCGGACTCGATCGCCGGGATGATGCCCTCCGAGCGCGAGAGCAGCAGCAGCGCGTCCATCGCCTCGACGTCGGTGATCGGCTCGTACTCGGCGCGGCCGATGTCCTTGAGGTGGGCGTGCTCGGGGCCGACGCCCGGATAGTCCAGACCGGCCGAGATCGAATGCGATTCGATGGTCTGGCCGTCCTCGTCCTGCAGCAGGTACGAGTAGGCACCCTGGAACGCGCCCGGCGTGCCACCGGTGAACGTGGCCGCGTGCCGACCGGTCTCGACGCCGTCACCGGCCGCCTCGTACCCGATCAGCCGCACGCCCGCGTCGGGGATGAAGGCGTGGAAGATGCCGATGGCGTTGGAGCCGCCGCCGACGCAGGCGACGACCGCGTCGGGCAGCCTGTTCGTGCGCTCCTGGATCTGCTGGCGCGCCTCGATCCCGATGATGCGCTGGAAATCGCGCACCATCAGCGGGAACGGGTGCGGGCCGGCGGCGGTGCCGAAGCAGTAGTAGGTGTCGTCGGCGTTGGAGACCCAGTCGCGCAGCGCCTCGTTGATGGCGTCCTTGAGGGTCTGCGAGCCGGTGGTCACCGAGATCACCTCGGCGCCGAGCAGCCGCATGCGGGCCACGTTCAGCGCCTGGCGGGCGGTGTCGACCGCGCCCATGTAGATCACGCAGTCCAGGCCGAGCAGCGCGCACGCGGTCGCGGTCGCGACGCCGTGCTGACCGGCGCCGGTCTCGGCGATGACGCGGGTCTTGCCCATCCGCTTGGCGAGCAGCGCCTGGCCGAGCACATTGTTGATCTTGTGCGAGCCGGTGTGGTTGAGGTCCTCGCGCTTGAGGAAGATCCGCGCGCCGCCCGCGTGCTCGGCCAGATTGAGGCACTCGAACACCGGCGACGGACGCCCGGTGTAGTCGCGCTGGAGCCGGTCGAGCTCGTCGAGGAAGCTGTGATCGGAGCGGACCTTGTCGTACTCGGCGGTGACCTCCTCGATCACCGCCATCAGCGCCTCGGGGACGTGCCGTCCGCCGTAGACACCGAAGTGGCCGCCCGCGTCGGGTTCGTAGTCGCTGTGCTGGGCGACGCCCGCACTGGCCTGGGGCAGAGCGCTCACCGGATGCTCCGTCGGGCCGGCTTCGGGCAGGACGGGTGGGTGCCCGCGGTCACCAGCTCCGACACCGCCGCGCGCGGGTTGCCGCTGGTCACCAAGCCCTCGCCGACGAGCACCGCGTCGGCGCCCGCGCCGGCGTAGGCCAGCAGGTCGGCGGTGCCGCGGATGCCGGACTCGGCGACCCGGATGACCTCCGACGGCAGGCCGGGCGCGATCCGCGCGAACACGTCGCGGTCGACTTCCAGGGTCTTGAGGTTGCGCGCGTTGACACCGATCACCGACGCGCCCGCTTCCAGCGCGCGATCGGCCTCTTCCTCGGTGTGCACTTCTACCAGGGCAGTCATGCCCAGTGATTCGGTGCGGTCGATCAGCGAGGACAGGACATCCTGCTCGAGCGCGGCCACGATCAGCAGGATCACGTCGGCACCGTGCGCGCGGGCCTCGTGGATCTGGTACGGGCCGACGACGAAGTCCTTGCGCAGGACCGGGATGTTCACGGCGGCGCGAACGGCATCGAGGTCGTCGAGCGAGCCACCGAAGCGGCGGCCCTCGGTGAGCACGCTGATGATGCGCGCGCCACCGTCCTCGTAGGCCTTGGCCAGGACAGCCGGGTCCGGGATGTCGGCCAGCGCGCCCTTGGAGGGGCTGGCACGCTTCACCTCGGCGATGACACCGATCCCGTCCTCGTGCAACGCGGCGGCCGCGTTCAGCGGCGCCTTGGCGGCGGCCGCTGCGGCTTTGATCGCCTGAAAATCGAGGAGGGCTTCGCGAGCGGCAACATCCGCCCGAACCCCGTCGAGAATCGAGTCGAGTACCGTCATCTGGCTCGAATCCTTTCTGGGGAGACGAACTTCTCACCTGAGAGTCCCCTCAGGCGCTGTCTCACCGATGCTTGACAACAATAAATGGCTGCCGCGCGTGTCACTGCGGCGGGGGTGCGGCGCGTCACTCCTGCGGAGCTGCGCCGGGTCACCGCGGTGGAGCTGCGGCGGGTCACGGCGTGCGGCCGGGCGACTTGCCGTCGTCGTCCGGTCCCTCGGCGGTGTCGGTCGGGTCGGTGCCCGCGTCGAGCGCGTCCCACAGCACGCGGTCCGACAGCGGCGCCGCGGTGCCGGTCTCGTCGCGCTGCTTGCTCACCTGGGCGCTGGCGTCGGCACGGCGGAAGACCGGGTTGTCGTAGGCGCCGGAGAGCTGGGCGTTTCCCCCGGTCCGGCGGGTGAGCAGGACTCCGGCGAGCAGGGCGAGCGCCGCGGCGAGGATCGACAGGACAGCGGGCGCCGGATGCACGTCGGCGCTGCTGACGACGGCACGCACCGGCAGCTCGGCCAGCTGGCCCGCCCGCTCCGCGGTCCTGCCCTCCCCCACGACCAGCGCGAACCCCGGCACGGCGGCGACCGCGGCGACGACCGCGATCACCACCCCGAGCAGCTGGCGCGGTCCGCCCTTCACCGCGAACACCGCGGCGATCGAGGCGACCAGCACCAGTGCCAGCGGGGTGAGCGCGCCGAACCAGGTGGCACCGTCGAGATCGTCGGTGCGCGGTTCGGTGAGCCCGTCGGCGGAGTGCACCGTCACCCAGGTCATCCGCGACGACGCCCACAGCCCCGCCGCAGCCAGCGCCAGCAGCGCCACCGGGACGACCGGCTTGGCGGCGGGTGCGGGAGCGGCAGCGTCGGTCATGCTGTCTCCATTCGGCATGCTCGGGCGCCCCGCGTGGTTACGCAAGCTGCCTCCTCCGGGCGCTGACCGCTCATGCCAGCCCGCCCTCGTAGGTGCGCAGGGTCTGGGCCGCCGCGATCGCCTTGAGCACCGCCATGGCCTTGTTACGGGCCTCGGTGTCCTCGTAGACCGGATCGGAGTCGGCGACCACACCCGCACCGGCCTGCACGTAGGCCGTGCCGTCCTTGAGCAGCGCGGTGCGGATGGCGATGGCGGTATCGGCGTCACCGGCGAAGTCGAGGTAGCCGACGACACCGCCGTAGATGCCGCGCCTTGTCGGTTCCAGTTCCTCGATCAGCTCCATCGCCCGCACCTTCGGCGCGCCCGACAGCGTCCCGGCCGGGAAGCAGGCCTGCACCGCGTCGAGCGCGATCTTGCCCTCGGCGAGCTGTCCGGAGACCGTCGAGACCAGGTGCATGACGTGGCTGTAGCGCTCGACGTGGCGGTACTGGGTGACCCGGACGGTGCCGGGACGGCAGACCCGGCCCAGGTCGTTGCGGCCGAGGTCGACGAGCATCAGGTGCTCGGCGTTCTCCTTCTCGTCGGCGAGGAGGTCCTTCTCGAGCAGGATGTCGTCCTCGGCGCTGTGCCCGCGCCAGCGGGTGCCCGCGATCGGATGGGTCGTCGCGACGCCGTCCTTCACGGTGACCAGCGATTCGGGGCTGGAGCCGACGATCGAGAACGCGGTGCCACCGTCGCCGTCGGGGATGTGCATCAGGTACATGTACGGGCTCGGGTTCGAGGCCCGCAGCATCCGGTAGACCGCCAGCGGCGAGCCGGTGTAGTCCATCTCGAAGCGCTGCGAGAGCACCACCTGGAACGCCTCGCCCGCCTCGATCTCCTTGATCAGCCGCAGCACGCCCGCACCGAATTCCTCGGTGGTGCGCCTGCGCAGGAACTGCGGCTCCGGCTGGTCGAAGACCGACACCGTCGACGGCGCGGGCGTGGCCAGCGCGGCGGTCATCCGGTCGAGCCGGGCGACGGCGTCGTCGTAGGCGGCGTCGGCGTTCTCGTCGGTGCCGTTCCAGTTCACCGCGTTGGCGATGAGGGTGATCGCGCCCTCGTGATGGTCGAACGCGGCCAGGTCGGTGGCCAGCATCAGGACGAGTTCGGGCAGTTGCAGATCGTCGGTGGCCAGCTCGGGCAGCCGTTCGATCCGGCGCACCGCGTCGTAGCCGAGGTAGCCGACCAGGCCGCCGGTCAGCGGCGGCAGACCGGGCAGGCGTTCGGTGCGCAGCAGTTCGAGGGTCTCGTGCAGCGCGCGCAGCGGATCGCCACCGGAGGGGGCGTCGGCCGGTACCGTGCCGAGCCAGGTCGCCTCGCCGTCGACGACGGTCAGCGCCGACGGACTGCCCGCGCCGATGAACGACCAGCGCGACCACGATCGCCCGTTCTCGGCGGACTCGAACAGGAAGGTGCCCGGCCGGTCGTCGGCCAGCTTGCGGTAGGCCGAAAGCGGAGTTTCGGAGTCCGCCAGCACCTTTCGGGTCACCGGGACGACCCGGTGCTCGGCGGCGAGCAGCCGGAACTGGTCGCGGGTCGTGGTGGTTGGTGTCGACGCGCCCTGCATGAGCCCATCATCCCAGGCGTGCCGCGGCACCCGTGCGCTGACCCGACCCCGCGCCGCGACACGGGGTGATCGGCATCACTACACTCGCGCGCGTTCCATGTCGCATGCGGTATCCCTTTCCCCGAGAGGAGCAATGTTGTACCCCTCGCTTCAGGGCGCACAGGACGGCCGGTCGGTCGTCCCGTCGCAGCAGCACTACGGTCCCGGTCAGCTGTCCGCGGCGAACGCGCTCACGTCGTTCGTCACCTACGCCAAGGCCATGCAGGATCTGGACGAGAAGATCTTCCCGGCCGAGTACGCCGGGCACCGCGATCGCATCCGTGAGCTGGAGCCGATGCTGCGCGTGCACGGCATCCTCGACGTGATGGAGATTCGCAACCCCGAGATCAAGGCGCTGCTACAGCGCTAGGAGCCGCTCGGCGGGTGCGGTCCGTCGGGGGCGGTACCTGCCGATCACGAACCGATCCCCGTTCGCCCCGGCGGACGGGGATCTTTCGCGCTCGGCGGCCGGTCGATAAGGTCTGGTCATGCAGCCAGGCCAGCGCGCTCCGCAGTTCGAGCTCCCCGACCAGTCCGCCCAGCTCCGCACGCTCGACGGCCTGCTCGCCGACGGCCCGCTGGTGCTGTTCTTCTACCCGGCGGCCAATACCCCGGTGTGCACGGCCGAGGCCTGCCACTTCCGCGATCTGAGCGCGGAGTTCGCCGCCATCGGCGCCTCGTGCGCCGGCATCAGCACCGACAGCACCGAGGTGCAGGCCGGTTTCGCGACCAAGCAGCGCCTGGACTACCCGGTCCTCTCCGACGCCGACGGCGCGGTGGCCGCGGCGTTCGGCGTCAAGCGCGGCCTGCTCGGCAAACTCGCCCCGGTCAAGCGGCACACCTTCGTCATCGACACCGACCGGACCATCCTGAAGGTCGTCACCGGCGAACTCCGCGCTGCGGTGCACGCCGACGAGGCGCTGGCCTTCCTGCGCGACCGCGCGACCGCGGCGGAGTAGCAGGCGAAACGCCGGGCGCCGGATCGGCGTCCGGCGTCACGGCCGCCTCTACGCTGGGGCGATGACAACCGGCGAGGCGCAGTCGAGCGGTCAGAAGTCCACGGTGACCGTGTGGCGCAACCGGGCGATCATCACGGTCGCCACGGCCGTCGTGCTGGTGATCGCCTATGTCATCCTGGCGTCGTTCATCCCGCGCTGGTGGGCGCAGCGACTGGCGAGCATCGTGCACGGCAGCTTCACCCAGGGCATCTGGTGGGGCCTGGTCTACGGACTGGCGTTCACGCTGGTTCCGCTGCTGCTGGTGCTGCTGGCGGTGCGCATGTGGAAACGCAAGGGCGGCAAGTTCATCGCGGGCGCCGCGGTGATCATCGCGCTGCTCGCCGCGCTGCCCAACCTGATGACGCTGACGATCGTGCTCGGCGGCAACAACGCAGCGCACGCCGGTCAGCGCATCCTCGACGTCGACGCCCCCGCTTTCCGCGGTGCCTGCCTGGTCGGCGCCATCGTGGCGGCGGTGATCTTCCTGGTGGTCCTGGCCCTGATGGGCAAACGGGGCTTCACCCGCCGCAAAGCGGCCAAGTCTGCCACGACGTCGTCCACGCAGACGCCACCGACGAGCGACAGCAATTTCGTATAAGCCCAGCAACACGCCATCGCGGCGCGCTTCCGATTCCGCCGAGGTGTCCTAAGCTCCGGTCTCATGCGCGTGGCGAGCACCGATCGCACCACCGCGGTCCTGATTCTCGGCGCTGGTCCCGCCGGCTTGGTCCTCGGCAATATCCTGCAAGCGGCCGGGATAGATTCCGTGATCCTCGAACGGCGCGATCGCGCGCACATCGAGCAGCGAGCGCGGGCCGGTTTCCTGGCGCCAGGCAGTGTCGCTGTCCTGCGTGAGCACGGCCTCGACACCGGCTTGCGCGAGCGCGGACGTACCCATCGGACTTGCGAATTCCGTAGTGACACCGGACGTTTCGCGCTGTCCTACGACGAGCTCGGACGACGCGAGGTGCACACCGTCTACCCGCAGCAGCACCTGGTAACCGATCTGGCCGCCGAGTATCTGCGCCGCGGTGGCGACCTGCGTTGCCAGACCACCGCCGAACGGATCGGTGACGAGCACAGTGACCGTCCGTGGGTCCTTGCCCGTGCCGCCGACGGCAGCGCGTATCGGATCGCCGCCCGCTATCTGGTGGGTTGCGACGGCGCGCGTGGCGTCGCCAGAAACGCCGTCGCCGGTGCCCGATCGACGTGCGACTACGACATCACCTGGCTCGCCCTGCTGGCGCAGGCCCCACCGACGTCCGAGACCGTCGTCTACGGCGTTCACGCCGACGGCTTCGCCGGGCAGATGCCGCGCAGTCCGGAGATCACCCGCTATTACGTGCAGTGCTCGCCCGGCGAGGATCCCCTGAACTGGAGCGAGGACCGTGTCTGGGCTGCCCTGTCCACGCGACTTCGCGCCGACCGGTACGGGCCGCTGCGGACCGGCCCGATCGTCGAGCGCGGCCTGGTCCGGCTACGGTCGGAGATCCTCGACCCGATCCAGCGGGGACGGTTGTTCCTCGCGGGCGACGCGGCCTCCTCGATCAGCCCGTCGGCCGCCAAGGGCGCCAATCTGGCCATTCTCACCGCGCAGTCGCTGGCGCTCGCGCTCGTCGCCGCCGTCGGACGCGGGGACGAGTCGGGCCTGCGGCGACATTCGGCTGTGTGCGTGCCGCGCATCCGCCGAGCGCACGAGTTCTCGCACTGGATGATCGGCCTGCTCCATCCGCCCGCCGGACCACAGGCCGCCTTCGAACGCGAACTCCAGCGTGCCCGGCTGCACAGCCTGGCCACCTCACGGACACACCAGGACTTTTTCGCGGAGAACTACGTCGGCATCTGAATCCAGGAGGACGCGTGACCCGTTCGCCGGCAGTGCAGCCCCGGATCGACCCCCTCGATCACGACCGCGTGGAAGCGGCCGTGCGGTTCGTCAGAACGCAGGACACCGACAGCGTGCTCACCCGGCTGCTGCCCCACCTCGGCGAATCCGAACGCAGGGCGATCGCAGGCCGCTGCCGGTTCGACCATGTGGGGGTGCTGGTGTTTCCCCCCGACCTCGCGGCACTGGACGAGATGCTGGCGATGCACGATCTCGTCGTGGCGTCGACCGGCCCCAGCGTGGTTGTCCGCCGGCGATTGGCGGCGCGGCACGGCCTGGATCCGCGGCATGTGCCGGTCCAGATCGTGCGGGCCGCACTGCGGGCCGCCGATGGAAAACCCTGCGAGATAGAGATTTTCGCGCTGCTCGACGCACCGGCACAGGTGTCGGCCGCCGAGCGCGCCGACGCGCGGGAGGCCCACATCGCGTTGACCACCGGCCCCATCGACGACGTCGCCCTCGCCGGGCTGTGCGCGCTGCTCACCGGGCCGGGCGGACTCCGTCCCGACGGCGGCGGCTACAACGACCGGGAGGACGCGACCAGCTTCTATTTCGCCCGGCCGGGCGCGCGCACCGACCGGATGGAACTCCACGTCGCCGGTGCCCGACCGGGCGCGCTGGCGAGGCACATCGGCGAGTCCGACGACCCGGCGACACGGCTGCTGCGGCTGCTCACCGGAGCCTGGGCCACCCAGGCGCTGGCCGTCACCGCCGAGTTCGGGATCGCCGACCGGCTCGCCGGCGCACCGGGCAGCCCGGTGCGCGAGCTCGCCGCACAGACCGGGACCGACCCCGGCGCTCTCGCCCGGCTGCTGCGCTATCTGGTCCAGCTCGATGTCGTCGAGCCGAGCGGGGCGGGCTACGCACTCACCGACGTCGGCGCGCTCCTCGTCGCGGACGCCAGTCCCTCCCTGCATCCGCTGGCCCGCCTGTACGGCGGCGCGTTCTACGAGTCCTTCGGCGAACTGGGCTACTCCGTGCGCACCGGGCGGACGGCATTCGACCACCACTTCGGCCTGCACCATTTCGACTACTTCGGCACCGACCCCGCCCGCGCGGACCTGTTCGACAGCGCGATGGCCGCGGGCGCGGCGATTTTCGGCCAGGTGGCAGATCGGGTCGGTGCCGCCACGGCACGCACGGTGGTCGACATCGGCGGCGGCAACGGCGAACTGCTGGCACGCGTGCTTGCCGCGCATCCGCACCTGCGCGGAATCCTGTTCGAACGGGAGACGACCCTCCCGCGCGCGCGAACCACCATCGACCGAGCGGGTTGTCTCCCGCGCTGCGAGTTCATCGGCGGCGACTTCTTCACCGCGGAGGTGCCGACCGGCGGCGATATCTACCTGCTCTCGCGAGTGCTGCACGACTGGGACGACGCCGACGCCCGGACCATCCTGCTCCGCTGCGCGGCGGCGATGTCCGAAAACGCCCGGCTCTACCTCGTCGAACGGCTGCTCCCCGAGGACGAGTCCCGTTCCCTGGTGCCGGCCTGGGACCTGCACATGCTGTGCAATGTCGGCGGTCGCGAACGAACCGGCACGCACTACCGGGCCCTGCTGAAGTCGGCCGGGCTCGACCTGATCACCCACGAGGAGTTGCCTCTCGGTTTCGCGATGTTGCATGCCCGACGCGCTGATTGAGCAGGCCAGCCGTGCCGCTGCGGCCCGTGCGATAGATCGCGCGGGCCGCTGTGAGTGACCTCACGACCACCGCCAACTCGCGGACGCTGCAGCGACGTCGTGGCAAACTCGGTTCGGTGCGCGCCCCAGTACACCAGCCCTGTCGTTCGGCCGTGAGGCTGTGCCGGCGATGACCCAGTGGCTCGACCCCGTCGAACAGCGCGCCTGGCAGGCGATCGTGACGCTCATGGCCCGGATCCCGGGTGCGCTCGATACACGGCTGCAGCGCGAGGCCGGGCTGACCCATTTCGAGTTCCGGGTGCTGAGCCTGCTCTCCGAGGAAGCGGGCCATCGCCTGCAATTGAGTGACCTCGCCCACAAGGCAAATGCGTCGCTATCGCGCCTGTCGCATGTGGTGTCGAAGCTGGAGCGGCTGGGCTGGGCCCGGCGCGACTCCACCGTGGGCAGGCGCGGGGTACACGCCGTGCTCACCGACGCCGGTTTCGAGAAGGTGCTCGAGGCGGCGCCCGGGTATGTGGACGCCGTGCGCAGACTGGTCCTCGACGGTCTCGACGCCGAGCAGACCGCCCAGCTGGCCGAGCTCGGGGAAACCCTGTCGAACCGGCTGAACCGGGTGCTCGCCGAGGACGGCGACTAGCCGGCGGCGAGCAGCACGTCGGTGTCGAAGCAGGTGTGCGTGCCGGTGTGGCAGGCCGCGCCCTCCTGATCGACGATCAGCAGGATCGTGTCGCCGTCGCAGTCCAGTCGCACCTCGTGCACGTACTGGGTGTGGCCCGAGGTCTCGCCCTTGACCCAGTACTGCTGACGCGAGCGCGAATAGTAAGTGCCCTTGCGGGTTTCGATGGTCCTGGCCAGGGCCTCGTCGTCCATCCACGCCATCATCAGCACGTCGCCGGTCGACTTCTCCTGGGCGACGGCGGCGACCAGACCCGCCTCGTTGCGCTTGAGACGTGCGGCGATGGCGGGATCCAGGCTCATGCCTCGTTTATAACAGCCGCGCCGTGGCGACCCGACTGCCCGGTCTGCAACTCGATCGCCACCAGCAATTCGACCAGGTCGTTGACGCTGCGCATATTGCGGCCGGTGAGTTCCTGGATCCGTCCGAGCCGGTACTTGGCGGTGTTCAAGTGGATCCGCAGGGTGTCGGCGGCCTCGCGCAGGTTCATGTCGGCGGCGGCGAAGGCGCGGATGGTCTCGGCCAGCGAGCCGCCGCGGGCGCGGTCGTCGGCCAGCGCGGTGCCGATGCGCGGGTCGACGAGCTGGCGGGTGGTGTCGTCGGCCCGCAGCAGCAGGTACCGGAACGGCGTCATCTGTGGCAGCGCGAGCACACCGCCGTCCTCGGGCAGCAGGGCGAGCGCGGCCTGAGCCTGCCGGTAGGCGCGCGGGATCTGGGCGACCTCGGTGACCGCGGTGCTCACGCCGACGGCGAGCACGATGCCCTCGGCGGCGAGGTCGTCGCGCATCGCCCGCAGCCGGTCACACAGCTGCTCGGCGGATCCGTCGCGCCCGAGCGCCGGAATCGCCACGATCTCGCCGCCGCGCACCACCGAGAGCGTGCGCAGCCCGTTGACACCGACGCGCGCCGCGGCGGCCGACACCAATTGCCGTGTCTCACCGGCTCCGTCGGCCGACCCGTCCAGCACGACGGCGGTCACGACAACCAGCGGCGTGGTGCGGTCGGCGCCGATCCCGTGCGCGGTGGCCACCGACAGATGCGGCCCGCCCGCGGGCAGGGTTCCCTCGAGCAGCGTGTCCATCAGCGCCTGGCTGTCGCGGCCCGATTCGGCCGCCACGTACTGCTGGAACTCCAGGTAGGCGTCGGTGGCCTGGGCGCTGATCAGATCGGTGTAGCGGGCCAGCGGACCGGCCAGCGACAACACCGCTTCCCGGCCCGCCTCGGTGTCGCCCGCGTGGGCGAGCAGCGATTTCCAGATGGCGCGCTGGCCCAGCCGGAACGCGGCGATGTAGTCGACCAGCGGCAGCCCCGACCGCGCCCGCCGCGCGGCCGCCTGCCTGGCATAGGTGACATCGGCCGCGGTGACCCGTTTGCGTTCGAGCAGCGCGCCGAGACCGGTCCGGCTGAGCCGGGCCAGCTGGTCGTGCACGTCGGCGAGGAAGCCGGGGTCGGCCGTCCCGTAGCCGGGCAGCTGGGCACGCAGCGTGGTCATCACGTCGTCGGCGATGTCGTCGGCGTGGTCGTAGGCGCAGCTGACGATCCTGGCCCGTTCGGCGTGCAACGGGTCCGAGACCGACGCGGTGAGCAGATGTGATCCAGCCGACATGTCCGGGGAGTTTGCATGTCCGGTTTCCCGGTGTCAACCGGATGCGGCCATGTCCGCAGCGGACGAGATCGCGCGCAGAAATTGGTCCGCAACGTCCGATGTGGCCCGTGACCTGCGAACTTACCGTCATCGCATGCTCGAAATAACCAACCTGACGGTGCGCTTCGGCGGGATCACCGCCCTGCGGGAGGTCGGGTTCGCGGTCGCTCCCGGCGAGATGGTCGGCCTGATCGGACCGAACGGCGCGGGCAAGACCACCCTGTTCAACTGTATGACCCGGCGCAACCGCCCGACCTCGGGCACCCTGCGCTACCGCGACACCGATCTGTCGACCGTCCGGCCCGACGCGCTGGCCGGCCTCGGCATCGCCCGCACCTTCCAGAACCTCGGCCTGTTCCCCCGGCTGTCTGTCCGCGACAACGTCCTCGTCGGCGCCCACCACCGGGCCACCGCCGGTTTCGTCTCGGCGGGCCTGGGACTGCCGAAGGTCCGCCGGGAGGAACGGGCACTGCGCGCCGAAGCCGACGAGCTGCTCGAGCGGCTCGACCTGACCGCGGTGGCCGACCATCCGGCGTCCGGTCTGCCGTTCGGCACGCTCAAACGCATCGAACTGGCCAGGGCGCTCGCGGTCCGGCCACGGCTGCTGCTGCTCGACGAGCCGGTCAACGGCCTCAGCCACGGCGAGGTCGACGAATTCGCCGAACGCCTGCGCGCGCTCCAGTCCGACCTCGACCTCACCGTCGTTGTGGTCGAACACCACATGGGCTTCGTCATGGGCACCTGCGATCGCGTGGTGTGCCTCGAGTTCGGGCAGGTCATCGCCGAGGGCGAACCCGAAGCGGTGCAACGTGATCCGGCAGTCATCCGGGCCTACCTGGGAGCGGCGGCATGAGCGGTCAGCGGCCGGAGGCGGTAGCGGAGCGTGACCACGGAGGCCGCCCGAGCATGCCGAAAGGACACAGCATGAGTGAATTTCTGTCCATCACCGACCTGCACGCCGGCTACGGCGCGGCGAAAGTGCTGCACAGCGTGAGCTTTTCGGTCGCCGAGGGCAAAGTCTGCGCGATCCTCGGCCCCAACGGCGCAGGCAAGACGACCCTGCTGCGGGCCCTGTGCGGCATGGTCAAGGTCCGCGGCACCCTGCGGCTGGACGGCACCGAGGTGACCGGCCGCTCCCCGGAGGCCATGGCCCGGATCGGTGTCGCCCACGTGCCCGAGGGCCGTGGCACTTTCGCGCCGCTGTCGGTCGAGGAGAACCTGCGCCTCGGCGCCTACACCCGGCGTGACCGCTCGGGCACCGAGACCGACCTGCGCCGCATCTACGACTACTTCCCGATCCTGCGTGACAAGCGGCGCGAGCCGGCGGGCGGCCTGTCCGGTGGCCAGCAGCAGATGCTCGCCATCGGCCGGGCGCTGATGCTGCGCCCGCGCGTGCTGCTGCTCGACGAACCCTCGCTCGGTCTGTCCCCGCTGGTGACCCAGGAGCTGTTCGGGATCGTGCACACCATCAACGAGGAGGAACGCACCACCGTGATCGTCGTCGAGCAGAACGCGCATCTGGCCCTCGGGATCGCCCATCAGGCACATGTGCTCGAGACCGGGCGCATCGTGTTGTCCGGCACCGCGGAACAGATCAGGGCCGATGACCAGGTCACCCGGTCCTACCTGGGAATCCGGGTGCGGCCGTGACCGAATTCGTGCAGCAACTCGTCGAGGGACTCTCGGCGGGCGCGATCTACGCCGGCCTCGCGCTGGCCCTTGTCCTGATCTACCGGTTCACCGGCATCGTCAACTTCGCCCAGGGCGAGCTCGCCATGTTCTCGGCGTTCCTGGCCTGGCAGCTCAGCCAGACCATGCCGTTCTGGGCGGCACTGCCGCTCACGCTGGCGATCTCCTTCGTGGCGGGCATGCTCATCGAGCGGGTGGTGATCCGCCCGGTCGAGGGCGCTCCCGAGATCACCCTGGTGATCGTCACGGTCGGGTTGTTCTTCACCGTGCACGCCGTGGCGGGCTGGATCTGGTCGTACCAGGTGAAGTCGTTTCCGAATCCGTTCCCGGACGGCGCTTTGCGCACCGCGGGCATCAGCGTCGGCTACGGCAGCCTCGGCATCTTCGCTGTCGTCGGTGTGGTGATGGGACTGCTGTATCTGCTGTTCCGCTTCACCGGGATCGGCTTGGCGATGCGGGCGGTGGCCTGTAATCCCCAGTCCGCCAAGCTGGTCGGTATCCGGGTCGGCACGGTCCTCGCGCTCGGCTGGGGCCTGGCCGCGCTGGTCGGCGCGGTCTCGGGGGTGCTGTCGGCGCCGCTGCTGTTCCTCGAGCCGAACATGATGGGCGGCGTCCTCATCTATGCCTTCGCCGCGGCCACCCTCGGTGGCTTCGACTCCCCCGGCGGCGCGGTGGCGGGCGGCCTGATCGTCGGCGTCGCCGAAACCCTCACCGGCGCCTATGTCGACGCGATCGGCACCGAACTCAAGATCGGTGTGCCGCTGGTGATCATCCTGGGCGTGCTCTTGCTGCGCCCGCAAGGTCTGTTCGGACACGCGGCGGTGGAACGGGTATGAGCGAAGTGAACACGATATCGACGACATCGACTTCGGTCGCGCCGGCGGCGCCTTCGTTCGCCGACCGGCTCGGACAGCTCCGCTGGCCGGTGATCGCCACCGCGGTGGTGATCCTGGTGGCCTGCGCGGCGCCGTTCCAGCTGGTGCCCTTCCACACCTTCCAGCTCGCCATGGCCATGGTCTACGCGGTCACCCTGCTCGGGCTGAACCTGCTGGTCGGCCACACCGGCCAGATCTCGCTGGGGCACGGCGCGTTCTTCGCGGTCGGCGCCTACACCGCGGCCGTGGCGATGGAACGGTGGGACACACCGTATTTCGCGACCATCCCGATCGCGGCGGCGGTGGCCTTCGCCCTCGGCTTCGCGCTCGGCATCCCGGCGCTGCGGCTGCGCGGGTTGTACCTGGCGCTGGTCACCCTGGCGATCGCGATCTTCCTTGTCCCGCTGCTCAAGCGATTCGACGGGCTGACCGGCGGCTCGATGGGACTCACCGTCACCAAGCCGGTGCCGCCCGCCTGGACCGGGCTGGCCGAGGATCAGTGGCTGTACTTCCTGGCGCTGGCCACCACCGTCGGCAGCTTCGTGCTGGTCGCCGGGATGCTGCGGTCACGGGTGGGACGCGCGCTGCACGCGGTGCGCGACAACGAGATCGCCGCCGAGGTGCTCGGTGTGAACCTCGCCCACTACAAGACGCTCGCCTTCGCCTGGAGCGCGCTGCTGGCCGGTGTCGCCGGCTGTGTCTACACGTGGGTGATCGCGTTCGTCTCACCGGACTCGTTCGCGCTGACCCTGTCGGTGACGCTGCTGGCAGGCCTGGTCGTCGGCGGGCTCGGCACCACGTGGGGTCCGGTGCTCGGCGGGTTGTTCGTGATGTTCGTGCCCAGCTTCGCCCAGGACGTCAATCAGGCGGCGCCCGGCGTCATCTTCGGACTGCTGATCATCGCGGTCATGTACCTCGCGCCCACCGGGCTGGCCGGTCTGACCGGCCGGCTGGCGCAACGGCTCGGACATCTCGTTCGGAAAGGGAAAACACATGCGCACTAAGGCGATCCACTCGCTCGGCCTCGCGGCGGCGCTGCTCGCGACACTCACCGCCTGCGGTGGTCGTGGCGCCGACACCGGCACCGTCGGGCTCGGCGACTGCAAAGGCCAGCAGACGACCGGCATCACCGACACCAGCATCAAACTCGGCGGGGTGTATCCGCTGTCGGGTCCGGCCTCGGCATACAGCGAAGTCCCCAAGGGCATCAAGGCCTACTTCGACTACGTCAACGCCGAACAGGGCGGCATCGACGGACGCAAGGTCGAGTACGTGGTGCGCGACGACAGCTACCAGCCGCCCAAGACCGTCGAGGAGACGCGCAGGCTCGTCGAGCAGGATCAGGTGTTCGCGGTCTTCCAGACCCTCGGCACCGCGACGTCGTCGGCGGTGTGGGACTACCTCGGCCAGCGCAAGGTGCCGCAGGTGTTCGTCGCCACCGGCGCCACCAAGTTCGGCGCGGGCACCGAGCATCCGTGGACCATGGGCTGGCAGCCCAGCTACCGCACCGAAGCCCTGGCCTACGCGACGTACGTGAAGGCGCAGCGGCCGACCGCGACAGTGGCGGTGCTCTACCAGAACGACGACTTCGGCAAGGATCTGCTCGCCGGGTTCACCGAGGGTGTCGCGGGCAGTGGCGTCAAGGTCGTCGCCGAGCAGAGCTTCGAGGTCACCGACCCCACCGTCGACGCGCAGGTCCGCAATCTCGCGAACTCGAAAGCCGATGTGCTGCTGAACTTCTCGACCCCGAAGTTCGCCTCGCAGGCGCTGGCCGCCGATGTGCGCAACACCGACTGGAATCCGCTGCACGTGGTGACCCAGGTGTCGAACACGATGGCCACGCTGCGGCCGGTCGGGCTGGACAACGTCCAGGGCGTGGTCTCCGCCGCCTTCCTCAAGGACCCGGCCGACGCGCGCTGGGCACAGGACGCGGGCATGCAGACCTTCAAGTCGAAGCTGGCGCAGTACGCGCCCGGCGCCGATCCGGAGAACCAGCACGCCTTGGCCGGCTGGGCGATGGCCGAGAGCTTCCGCAAGACGATGGAATCGGCGAAGTGCCCGACCAGGGAGGGCCTGCGCGATGCGATGCGCTCCCTCGACAACGTCTCGGTCGACCTGCTGCTGCCCGGCATCACGATGAAGACCGGTGCGGACGACGGCTATCCCCTCGAAGCCGTCGGCATCCAGACCTTCTCGGGCAACCACTGGTCGCTCACCGACGGCCTGATCGACACCGGCAAATAGCCCCCGCTCGTTCCGCGGCACACCGCGAAACACCCGAAGAACACCCCCGATCGATGAGGATCACCGATGAAGATGTCCACCACCCTCGCGACCGCCGCCCTGACGGCACTGACCCTCTGTGTCGGCGCGGGCACCGGCCACGCCGATCCGGCGCCCGCGCAGACCGACGTGCACTACGAAGTCAGCAGGCAGGGTGACGCCGCCGTCGTCACCACCACCGACGGCAAGCTGCAGGTCGTCGGCGACCAGCTGCTGCTGACCACCGGCGCCGATGTCCCGGTCGCCGCGCTGCCGCTGTCCTACCGCATGGACGACAAGGTCTTCCCGATCGCCGCCACGATCGACGGCGGCAAAGCGACCCTCACCCCGGCCAAGGACGGCGGTGCCCCGGTGGCTGCCGCGACGAACGTCATCGCCCAGGACTCGGCCGTGAAGCAGGTCGCCGAATCCTTCACCCCGCGTGACCAGACGGCGCTGGGCATGTTCACCCAGCGCCTGACCATCGGCAGTGCGGTGAGCGCGATCATCGGCGCCGTGCTCGGTGGCGGTATCGGCTGCCTGGTCGGCGGCGCCGCGGGAGCGGCCATCGCCAGCCCGGTGATCGTGCTGCTGGTGCCGTGGGTCGGCGCCACCGTCGCCGGGTGTGTGCTCGGCGCGGCCACGCTCGGCGCGGTCGGCACCATGGTCGGGCTGGTCACGGTCGGCGGACCGCTGGCGGTGTTCTCGGCGTACCAGTACTTCTCGACCATTCTCGCGCCGTGCCCGGCTGAACTCGGCGCGTACTGCAAGGATCCCGCGGTGCCCGCCCCCGCGAAGTAGCACCGTCCGCACTCCGCCGGCCCGCCCGAACCACGATCGGGCGGGCCGGCTCGTGGCCGTTTCCAGGCCGGTAAGGAATTCCTGATGCGCAGAACAGTTTTCGACGCCGATCACGCCGCGTTCCGGGCGACGATGCGCGCGTTCATCGAATCCGAGGTCGTGCCGAGCTTCGGCAAGTGGTACGAGGACGGTCTCGTGCCGCGCGAATTCTATTACCGGCTGGGCGAACTCGGCGTGTTCGGGCTCGAGGCGCCGGTCGAGTTCGGCGGGGCAGGTCGCGAGTCGTTCGGGTACCGGACCGTGCTCGCCGAGGAGATCGCGCGGGCCGCTGTCTCCTTCGGCGGTTCGAGCGCCCACGTCACCCGGTGCCTGCCGCTGGTCAAGACGCTGGCCACCCCGGCACAGCAGGCGCGGTGGATGCCCGGCATCGTCACCGGCGACATGATGTTCGCGCTGGCGGTGGCCGAGCCTGGCACCGGTGCGGAGCCTGCCGAGATGCGCACCACCGCACCGCTGTCCGTCGACGGCGGCACGTATGTGGTGAACGGATCGAAGACCTACGTCACCGGTGGCGTGTACGCCGACCGGGTCATCGTGTGCGCGCGCACCGCCGCGCCCCGCCCCGACGACCCGTCCTACGGCCTGTCCCTGCTCGTCGTCGACGCGACCGCCGCGGGTTTCCGGGTCGGGCGCCAGCTCGACACGCTGGGCCGCAAGGTCAGCGGCACCGCCGAACTCACCTTCACCGATGTGCGGGTGCCCGCCGCCGACCTGCTCGGCACGCCACACCAGGGGATCACCCATCTCGCCGGGCAGCTGCCGCAGGAACGCCTCGGCATCGCCGTCGGCGCCTACGCCCAGGCCAAGGCCGCGATCCGCTTCGCGCGCAAGCACACCCAGGACCGCATCGCGTTCACCCGCCCCGTCTCGGCCTTCCAGAACACGAAGTTCGAACTCGCCGCCTGCCAGACCGAGGTCGACGCCGTCGAGGCGGTCGTCGATCGCGCGCTCGCCGCACACGACCGCGGCGAACTCGGCCCAGCCCACGCCGCCTCGGCGAAACTGTTCGCCACCGAAACCGCGGGCCGCGTCATCGACCGCTGCCTGCAATTACACGGCGGCGCAGGCTATCTCACCGACTCGCCCATCGCCCGCCTCTACGCCGATCACCGCATCGACCGCATCCAGGGCGGCAGCAGCGACGTCCTGCGCACGATCATCGCCGCCGAAATGGGGCTGTAGGTCAGCGGACGGTGATGCCGTCGGCGCGCATGGCGGACTTGACCTGGCCGATGGTGAGGTCGCCGAAGTGGAACACGCTGGCGGCCAGGACCGCGTCGGCGCCCGCGTGCACGGCGGGCGGGAAGTGCTCGACCGCGCCCGCGCCGCCGCTGGCGATCACCGGGACGCTCACCGCGGCGCGGACCGCGGCGATCATCGGCAGGTCGAAGCCCGTCTTGGTGCCGTCGGCGTCCATCGAGTTCAGCAGGATCTCGCCGACGCCGAGTTCGGCGCCGCGGATGGCCCATTCGACGGCGTCGATGCCGGTGCCGCGCTTGCCGCCGTGGGTGGTGACCTCCCAGCCCGACGGGGTGTCGGGCTGGCCGTCGGGCACGGTGCGCGCGTCGACCGAGAGCACGATGCACTGGGCGCCGAAACGCTGCGACATCTCGAACAGCACCTCGGGGCGGGCGATGGCGGCGGTGTTCACCGACACCTTGTCCGCGCCCGCGCGCAGCAGCCGGTCGACATCCTCGACGGTGCGCACACCGCCGCCGACGGTGAGCGGGATGAAGATCTGCTCGGCGGTGCGGGTCACCACGTCGAGCATGGTGCCGCGATCGCCGGTGGAAGCGGTGACGTCGAGGAAGGTCAGTTCGTCGGCGCCCTGCGCGTCGTAGGTGGCGGCCAGTTCGACCGGGTCGCCCGCGTCGCGCAGGTTCTGGAACTTGACGCCCTTGACCACCCGGCCCGCGTCGACGTCAAGGCAGGGGATCACGCGGACGGCCAAGGTGCTCGGCGCCGCCGTGTCCGGCCGTTCCTCGGTGCGCGGTGTCATGGTGTTCACCCTCGTTCTTCTTCGGTGACCGTGCAGATCATGTCCAGGAGTTCTTCGTGCACCCCGGGCGCGGCGGCCAGCACCGAACCGGAGGTGATCGTCCACGGCGCGCCCGCCAGGTCGGTGACAACGCCGCCCGCGGCCCGCACCAGCGCGACGCCTGCCGCGTTGTCCCACGGATGGTGCCCGAACACGACCGCGCCGCCGAGCACGCCGGAGGCCGTGAAGGCCAGGTCGATGCCGGTGGCGCCGTGCATCCGCACCCGCGAGGACAGCCTGCTCAGCGCGCCGAGCAGATCGAACCGGAACTGGCCGGGGATGCGGCCCGCCGAGTCGAGGTTGAACGCGCCGAACCCGATCATCGCGTCGGCGAGCTTGCCCGGCTCCAGCGGCGGCATCGCGATGCCGTCGACGAGCAGCGGGCCGCCCGCGACCGCGGAATAGCGGTGGCCGAGCAGGGGCAGCCAGGTCAGGCCGATCACCGGTTCGCCCTCGTGCACCAGCGCGAGCAGCGTGCCCGACATGGGGTGGCCGGAGGAGTAGTTGAAGGTGCCGTCGATCGGGTCGAGCACCCAGGCCGTGCCCGAGGTGAGCGCCGGGCCGCCGAATTCCTCGCCGTGCACCGCGATTCCGGTGCGCTGCTGCAGTTCGGCGGTGATGGTGCGTTCCAGCTCGAGGTCGAGTTCGGTGGCGAAGTCGTTGCGGCCCTTGGCGACCGCGCTCGGCGCACCGATCCCCTCGACGAAGCGCGGGACGACCCCGTCCAGTACCTGGGTGGCGACGGCAAGCAGGTCGGTCAGTTCGGCGGTGCTCGGTGCGGCGGTCATCGTTGGTGTCAGCGCACCGCGGCCAGGGCCTCGGGCAGGGTGAACCGGCCCGCGTAGAGCGCCTTGCCGATGATCGCGCCCTCGACGCCGTCCTCGGCGAGTCCGGCGATGGCGACGAGGTCGTCGAGCACCGAGATGCCGCCGGAGGCGACCACCGGTGCCTCGGCGGCGTTGGCGACCTCGCTCAGCAGCTCGAGGTTGGGGCCGGTCAGCGTGCCGTCCTTGGAGACGTCGGTGACGACATAGCGCGCGCACCCGTCGCGCTCGAGGCGTTCGAGCACCTCCCACAGGTCACCGCCGTCGGTCACCCAGCCGCGGCCACGCAGCCGCCATTCGCCGTCGATCTGCTTGACGTCGAGCCCGACCGCGATCCGGTCGCCGTACTCACCGAGCACCCGCGCACACCACTGCGGGTTCTCGATCGCCGCGGTGCCGATGTTGACCCGCGCGCACCCGGTCGCCAGGGCCGCCTTCAGCGAGTCGTCGTCGCGGATACCGCCGGACAGCTCGACCTTGACATCGAGCTCACCGACGACCTGGGCGATCAGCTCCCGATTGCTCCCCTTGCCGAACGCCGCGTCCAGATCGACCAGATGCACCCACTCGGCACCGGCCTGCTGCCACGCCAGCGCCGCGTCCCGTGGCGACCCGTAGCTGGTTTCGCTACCGGCCTCCCCCTGCACGAGGCGCACGGCCTCACCATTGGCGACATCGACGGCGGGCAACAGCACAAGACTCACGTGACCAGACTAGTAGGTCTGCGCCGACGATCCCGCCACCGGTCCGGGTGGGTGAGGCCCGTGTCACTGTGCTCAGGTGCAGCGGCGGCGGAGTTCGGGAACGCCGCCGCCGGTGAGTTCGTCGAGGACGACGGTGCGGCCGACGACAGCGAGGGCGATGGCCTCGCCGGGGCCGCGGACTTCCGGGCCGTCACCCCACGACCATTTGATATCGGTGGCCACGAACCGCAGGCCCCTGGTCCGCTTGCCCGGGGAGGCGAACGGGTCCGGATAGGACAGGACCGCGATCAGGCGATCGGCGGGAATGGTGCGCGGGCGCTGGAGTGGCCGCCGGATGTCCTGCTGGTGCACCAGCAGATCCGACAGCATGAGCCGCGGCGAGAATTTCGACAGCTTGCCCGATTCGTGTTCGAACTTGTGCACCAGCTGCGCGGTCGGCAGGTTCGCGAACGAGGCGGCGAGCGCGTTGTTGATCCGGTCCACCGAACCGCGGTTGCGCGCCGCGGCGGCCGCGTAGTCGAGTGGGCCGAGCGTGTCCGTCAGCAGGTGACCGACGACGTCACGCACCCGCCAGCCCGCGCACAGCGACGGTGTCTCCCACTCCTGCTCGGTGAGCCCGCGTAGCAGTTCGACCAGTTCCCGACGTTCGTCGGCCAGCATCCCCCGATAGCTCATGTGGCCCACCCTAGGCCAGCGCGACGCGGTCTGGAACCGCTTCGGCTCGGATTCCTTTGGGCGAGAAACGAAGTCGATTCGCCGGTACCGCGCACTCCCGAACGTTGCTGATCGACCGGATGAGCACGCCGCGCCGCCGGGTCCGTACGGGACAATGGACGACGCGAACAGTTCGCTGCTGCCCCGCCGGGCAGCCTCTCCGACGGACAAGGATCCCGCAGCTCGTGGCCAAGCAGAATCGTCGTCGTCGCACGGGACGGCGACCGGCGGCCGCCGCCGGACTTCCGGTCGAGGCCGCGCTGTCGGGTGATCCGGCGCAGGTCGCCGACGCGATCGCGACGGTCGCCTTCCTCGCGGCCCAGGGTGACACCACCGCGATCGAGCGGTTCGCCGAGCAGGTAGCCGGTGCGGATCTGGCTCGGGGAGTCGAGCGCGCCGGTGCGCGGATCATCGACCGCGCCTTCGAGTTCGGATGGTTGCCCGCCGACATCCATGCCGCCGCGCGCAGGCGGGTGGACGAGTTCGCGGCCGGTTATCTGACGGATCTGATGGCGGCGCACCGCGTCGACTTCGCCGCCGAGACCGTCGACGAGATCTGGCAGGCACAGCTGGACGAGGTGGGCGCCACGGTGTGGTGGTCGGCGGATCGTCCGCACCTCGCGCAGTGGGCCGACCGCGCCCTGCTCACCGTGCCCGAAGCGCTGACCGCCGCACTGACCGCCCTCGCCCTGCTCATCCGCCTGCCGAAACTGGAACAGATCCTGCCCCTGCCCGGCACCGCACCCAGGCACGCGCACCACCATGTCGACGAGAAGACCCTCGGCAGGGTCCGCGGGCTCCTGGCCAAAGCCGAGTCGACCTCCTTCGCCGAGGAGGCGGAAACCCTCTCGGCCAAGGCACAGGAACTCATGACCAAATACGCGATCGACCGCGCCCTGCTCGACCCCACAACCACCGACCACGACCTCCCCGCCGCCCGCCGCATCTGGCTGGAAACCCCCTACACCGACGCCAAAGCCCTCCTCGTCGACATGGTCACCCGCGCCAACCGCTGCCGCGCGATCTTCGTCGCCGACTGGGGCTTCGTCACCATCGTCGGCGACGACACCGACCTCGACGCCGTCGAACTCCTGTCGACCTCGCTGCTGGTCCAAGCCACCCGCGCGATGATCGAGACGACGACCACCGAGGAATCCCGCTCCCGCCACTACCGCAAGGCCTTCCTCACCGCCTACGCCGCCAGAATCGGCGAGCGACTCACCAGAGCCGCCGAGGCGACAATCGCCGAATCCCCCGACCCGACCCGCCTCC
The DNA here is from genome assembly GCF_053608285.1 of Nocardia sp. NPDC055053. NCBI lineage: Bacteria > Bacillati > Actinomycetota > Actinomycetes > Mycobacteriales > Nocardiaceae > Nocardia > Nocardia sp. NPDC055053. Next base: position 185,650 of record NZ_JBSGVD010000010.1, read on the forward strand.
TCCCAGCCCTCGCTTCCCACCAGCAGCGAGTGGACAAGGCCTTCGACAGCTACTTCCCCACCGTCCGCACCAAGGGCATCACGATCCGCAGCGAGCAGGGCTGGGACGCGGGCACCGAAGCCGCCGACCGCGCCCGCTTCGACAACCACTGACCCTTGCCGGGCCCGCAGGCACACTCGTAATCTCGAATCGTGCGGCCGATCATGTCCGAACGTGAGCTGGCGGGCTGGGAGGTGGCCGAGCCGGGCGCAATCGCAATCTCCGGGGTCGCGATGCACGGTTTTCGTGATCGAGTGGCCACCGGGGTGGACATGCAGGTCGTCGCCCGGCCGGAAGTCACCGTGGTCATCCAGTTCGGTGAGTGCGAACTGGCCGTGGGAAATGCCTTCGGGCAGAACACCTTCGGCGGCGTGGTCGCGGGTCTGTCGCCGGGCCCGCACCGGGTCGGCACACGACGGGTCGAATGTCTCGAGGTGCGTTTGTCGCCGATCGCTGCCTACCGATTGCTCGGTGGCGTCCTCGGCGATCTCCAGGCCACGGTGGCCGATATCGGCGATATCTGGGGCACAGCGGCAACGCTGCTACGTGAGCAACTGGCTGAAACAGCAACGTGGGCAGACCGATTCGCTGTGACGACCCGGTTCCTCACCGACCGGTCCTCGACCAGGTCAGCCGATCCCGAAGTCGCCGCCTGCTGGCATCGCATCGTCGCGAGCAACGGTGACGTGCGGGTGCGGGACCTGGCCGAGCTCACCGGATGGAGTCGCCAACGCGTGTGGTCGAGATTCACCACCCAGGTCGGGGTGACTCCCAAACGTGCCGCGATGGTGGTCCGGTTCCGGTCCGCGTTCGATCTGCTGGTGTCGGGCCGCTCCCCCGCCGATGTGGCGGTGGCCTGCGGATATTCGGACCAATCGCATCTGCACCGTGCTGTGTCGACCTTCGCGGGGATCACGCCGGGTGTGCTCGCGACGATCTGACCGCCGGAACATTCGTTCAAGACACCGCCCGCACCCGGCCCGACAGTAGGTGCATGAACAATTCCCAGGGACTCGAACACCGGATCCGCGCGGCCGAGCAGCGCGTGGCCGGCACCTACGGACTGACGATCACCGAACGCCTTGTCACCCTTCGCGACCCGTCGGTTCAGGTCCGCGTCCTGATAACAGGATCCGGCGACCCGGTAGTCCACATCAACGGAATCTCCGCGCCCGTCCTTGGCATGGCACCCCTCGTCGCCCAGTTGCCCGGCTTCCGGCACATCCTCATCGACCTGCCCGGCCACAGCCTCGCACCCTCGTACTCCTGGCAGGGACGGACCGTCCGCGAGCTCGCGATGGGCGTGCTCACCGGAACTCTGGACGCGCTGGAAGTGGAACAGGCCGCATTCGTCGGCAGTTCGCTGGGCGGCCTGTTCACGCTGTGGGCGACGCTCGACACACCGGACCGGCTGACGCGAGCGGCGATCGTCGCCACCCCGGCCACCGCACTACCCGGATCCCGGGGCATCGCCGAGATGGCATCGCTGACTTCCCCGATCCGCGGCGGTCTCGACCAGCGCCTGATGCAACTGCCGTCCCCTCGATTCGTCGCCCGCTTCGCCCTCACGGAGGCGATCGGCGCCCCTGCGGCACGTGCCATCTCCGACGACATGCTCGACCTGCACCGCCTGCCACTGCGCCTGCCCGGCCAAGCCGCGTCGTACCGCGCCCTGCTGTGCCGACTCCTGCGTGGCCGCACGCCGCGTCCCGAAAATGTCCTGACCGACGAAGAATTGGCACGGATCGAGGCCCCGGTGCTGTTCGTCTGGGGCGAGCACGACGTGTTCAGCTCACCCGATCAGGCACGGCCATCCGTGACGAGGATTCCCGGCGCGCGTCTCGTCGTCGTCCCCGGCGGCCACGCCCCGTGGTTCGACGACGCTGCCCGCTGCGCAGCGCCGATCAGCGGCTTCCTGGCAGGCGAACCGCTCAGCCCAGACCCCATCGGCCGCTGAGCAGAGCGGGAAAGCGCAGCGTCCGAACTACAGCGACCCGATCCAGTTGCGCAGCAGCTGAGCACCCGCGTCACCGGACTTCTCCGGGTGGAACTGGGTGGCCGAGAGGACACCGTTCTCGACGGCGGCGAGGAAGGGGACGCCGTGTTCGGCCCAGGTGAGCTTCGGGGGCGCGATGTGCTCGTTCTCCGGGAGCTCCCACTGCTGGGCGGCGTAGGAGTGGACGAAGTAGAAGCGGGTGTCCGCGTCCAGGCCGGCGAACAGGGTGCTGTCGGCGGGGGCCTTGACCGTGTTCCAGCCCATGTGCGGGAGGACGGGGGCGTCGAGGCGGGCGACGGTGCCCGGCCACTCGCCGCAGCCTTCGGTTTCCACGTCGAACTCGACGCCGCGGTCGAACAGGATCTGCATGCCGACGCAGATGCCGAGGACCGGTCGGCCGCCGGCGAGGCGCTGCCCGATGATCCGCTCACCGCGCACCTCACGCAGCCCGGCCATGCAGGCCGCGTACGCGCCGACACCGGGGACGACCAGCCCGTCGGCGGCGAGCGCGACCTGCGGGTCGGCGGTGACCTCCACCTGCGCACCGGCCCGCACCAGCGCGCGCTCGGCGGAGTGCAGATTGCCGGAGCCGTAGTCCAGCAGGACGACGGATTTCGAACTCACAGCACACCTTTCGTCGACGGAACGCCGCTCACCCGCGGGTCGATCTCGACGGCCGCGCGCAAAGCCCGTGCCACCGCCTTGAACTCGGCCTCGGTGATGTGGTGCTGATCGCGGCCGTAGAGCACCCGCACGTGCAGCGCGATCCTGGCGTTCTGCGCGATCGACTCGAACACGTGCTTGTTGAGCACGGTCGAGTACGAGGCGCCGGGGCCCGCACTCGGAATGATGGTGTGCACCAGGTGTTCCGGCTCGCCGGTGAACACGCAGTACGGCCTGCCGGACACGTCGACGGCGGCGTGCGCGAGGGTCTCGTCCATCGGGATGAACGCGTCGCCGAAGCGGCGGATGCCCTTCTTGTCGCCCAGCGCCTTGCCCAGCGCCTGCCCGAACACGATCGCGGTGTCCTCGACCGTGTGGTGAGCCTCGATCTCGATGTCGCCCTCGGCCCGCACCACCAGGTCGAACCCGGCGTGCGCGCCGAGCGCGGTCAGCATGTGGTCGTAGAACGGGACACCGGTGGAGATCTCGGTCTGCCCGGTGCCGTCGAGGTTCAGCTCGACCAGAATGCTGGATTCCTTGGTGACGCGCTCCACCCGCGCTGTTCTGCTCATATCAATTGCCTCCAGCGGTCAGTGGGTGAGGTCGGTGCCAGCGATGTCGCGGCTCACGCGCAGGAACTCGTCGTTCTCCGCGGCGAGCCCGACGGTGGCGCGCAGGTAGCCGGGGATGCCGACGTCGCGGATGAGCACACCGGCGTCGAGGTAGTGCTGCCAGGCGCGTGCGGCGTCGGTGAACCGGCCGAAGAGGATGAAGTTGGCGTCGCTGGGAATCACGTCGAAGCCCTGCTCGGCCAGCGCGGCGGCGACCCGGTCGCGCTGCGCCGCCAGTTCCGCGACGCTGCCCAAGGTTTCGTCGGCGTGCCGCAGGGCGGCGCGCGCGGCGGCCTGGGTGACCACCGACAGGTGGTACGGCAGGCGCACCAGCAGGATTGCGTCGATCACGGCGGGCGAGGCGGCCAGGTAACCGAGGCGCCCGCCCGCGAAGGCGAACGCCTTGCTCATGGTGCGGGTGACGACGAGCTTGGTCGGGAAACGGTCGATCAGCGTGATCGCGCTCGGCGCTGCCGAGAACTCGCCGTATGCCTCGTCGACGACGACGATGCCGGGCGCCGCCGCGAGCAGGCGCTCGAGCTCGTCGATCGGGATGCTGTGCCCGGTCGGGTTGTTCGGGCTGGTCACGAATACCACGTCGGGGTGGCGTTCGGTGATCTGCGCGACCGCGTAGTCGATGTCGAGGGAGAAGTCGCCGCTGCGCTTGGCCTCGATCCACTCGGTGTCGATGCCCTCGGAGATGATCGGGTGCATCGAGTACGAGGGCACGAAACCCAGTGCGCTGCGGCCCGGTCCGCCGAAGGCCTGCAGCAGCTGCTGCAGGATCTCGTTGGAGCCGTTGGCCGCCCACACATTGGCGGTGTCGACGGCGACGCCGGTCTGACGGGTCAGGTACGCGGCGAGATCCGCGCGCAGCGCGACGGCGTCCCGGTCCGGGTACCGGTGCAGGTCGGCGGCGGCGGCGCGCACCGATTCGGCGACGTCGTCGATCAGCGCCTTGCTCGGCGGATGCGGGTTCTCGTTGGTGTTGAGCTGCACCGGCACCGTCAATTGCGGTGCGCCGTACGGGGATTTGCCGCGCAGGTTGTCGCGCAGCGGCAGCTGGTCCAGGGTCGCCGAGGCGCCGGGCACGGTGGGAGTGCTCATGCCTCCGCCTCGCTGGCGCTCGGCTGCGGCATGCGCACCGCGCGCTGGCACATGATTCGCTCGCTGCGCTCGCTCATGACAGCGCCTCGAAACGCGCCCGCACGGCCTGGCCGTGGGCGGGCAGGTCTTCGGCGTTGGCCAGGGCGACGACGTGTCCGGCGACATCCTTCAGCGCGGCCTCGGTGTACTCCACGATGTGGATGCCACGCAGGAAGGTCTGCACGCTCAGGCCGGACGAGTGCCGCGCGCAGCCCGCGGTGGGCAGCACGTGGTTGGAGCCGGCGCAGTAGTCGCCCAGGCTGACCGGCGCCCACGGGCCGACGAAGATCGCGCCGGCGCTGCGCACCCGGGCCGCGACGGCCGCGGCGTCGGCGGTCTGGATCTCGAGGTGCTCGGCGGCGTAGGCGTCGACGACGCGCAGGCCCTGGGCGATGTCGTCGACGAGGACGATCCCGGACTGCTTGCCGCTCAACGCTTCCCGCACCCTCGCGTCGTGCTTGACCACGGTGAGCTGGGCGTTCAGCGCCGCGTCGACCGCGTCGGCCAGCGCCACGGAGTCGGTGACCAGCACGCTGGCGGCGAGCACGTCGTGCTCGGCCTGGCTGATCAGGTCGGCGGCCACGTGCACCGGGTCGGCGCTGGCGTCGGCGAGGACAGCGATCTCGGTGGGGCCTGCCTCGGCGTCGATGCCGACCAGGCCGCGGCACAGCCGCTTGGCCGCGGTGACGTAGATGTTGCCTGGTCCGGTGATGAGGTCGACCGGTTCCAGCGCGGCGCCGTCGGTGTCGGTGCCGCCGTAGGACAGCAGCGCGACGGCCTGCGCGCCGCCGACCGCCCACACCTCGTCGACGCCGAGCAGCGCGGCGGCCGCCAGGATCGTCGGGTGCGGCAGTCCGCCGAACTGGGCCTGCGGCGGCGAGGCCACGACCAGCGATTCCACGCCCGCGGCCTGGGCCGGGACGACGTTCATCACGACCGAGGACGGGTAGACGGCATTGCCGCCTGGCACGTACAGCCCGACCCGCTCGACCGGCACCCACTTCTCGGTGACGGTGCCGCCGGGCACCACCTCGGTGACGGTGTCGGTACGGCGCTGGTCGGCGTGCACCTTCCTGGTCCGCTCGATGGCGACCTCGAGCGCGGCGCGCACGGCCGGGTCCAGCTCCTCGAGTGCCGTGGCCAGCTCGGCGACGGGCACGCGCACCGCGGCGGGGCGAACGCCGTCGAACTTCTCGCTGTAGTCCAGCGCGGCCTCGGCGCCCCGGTCGCGGATGTCCTCGACGACCGGCCGCACATGATGCAGCACCGAGTCGACGTCGACCCCTCCGCGCGGCAGCGCGGTGCGCAGCTCGGCAGCGGAGGGAGTACGACCGCGCAGATCGACGCGGGCGAGCTCGATGCGGGAAGTCATATCGGGGTGCAGTCCTGTCTGTGCGTGGCTCAGGTCAGGTACCAGCCTAATGGGCGCCCGCCATCGCTTTTCCGGCACATCCCGCCGAAGACGACGGACCCGGCAGGGTTTGTCCCTGCCGGGTCCGTCATCGATCCGTTGTCCGGGCCTGCTGTCAGCGGGTGTCGCCGTCGATCCGCAGGCTGCCGCCGGAGTTCACGACCCGCATGACCATGGCCTTGGTCTGGCCGTTGATGGTGATGCTGGCCAGGCGCATGTCGGTCGAGCCGTCGACGTTGTTGCCCTTGACCGCGGTGATGCTGGCGAAGGTGTCGACGGTGCGGTCGTTCCAGTACTCCCGGAACGCGGACTCACTGCCGTAGACCTTCTGCGCGGCCGGGGTGAGCAGCGACCAGGAGCCGCCCGGGTTGGAGAAGAAGTCCTCCACCAGCAGGCCCGCCGAGCCGATGTCGACGGTGCCGACATTGGTGGTCTGGCCGAGCGCGGCCGGGACCGCGCTGGGCGAGGCCGGACCGGCCGAGGACTGCACCGAGGTCGAGGGCTTCGCCTGCACCTGCGGCGAATTCGAGTCCGAGCTGTTCATCGCGCTGACCGCGACGGCGATGGCGGCGATCACCGCGCCGACACCGGAACCGATCAGCACCGCACGGCCCTTGCCCGCCTGCTTGCGCGGTACGGGTGCGGGCTGGGCCGCGGTCGGCGGGTGCGCGGCGGTGTCGTGGCGCGTCGGCGGGCGCGGGTTCGACCGGATCTGCCGGGTCGTCGCGGTGGACGCGCCCGCATGCGAGGTCCGGTGCCCGGACTGCCGGATCACCTGGGTCGCGGCGGACGAATTGCGGCGGCCGTAGGCCTCGCTGGCGGGCACGAACCCGGCGGGCACGGCGTCGTCGTCGGCGAACGCGGCCAGCGCGTCGCGGGCCTCGGTCATCGTCGGCCGGTCCAGCGGGTCCGGGCTGAGCAGGTCGAGCAGGAAGTCGGTGGCAGGCCCGGCATTGCGCGGCTCGCGCACCTGACCGTTGGCCGCCGCGTAGAGCACGGCTAGGGGATTGGCGTTGGCGCCGTAGGGCGGTTCACCCTCTAGCGCGTGGAACAGCGTCGCACCCAGCGCGAACACGTCGGCGGCCGGCGTCGGATCGGAACCGCGCGCGACCTCCGGCGCCAGGTAGGCGGCGGTGCCGCAGATCAGGCCCGTCTCGGTGAGGGTGACGTCACCGGCGGCGCGGGAGATGCCGAAGTCGGTGATCTTCACCTCACCGTGGTCACCGAGCAGGATGTTGCCCGGTTTCACGTCACGGTGCACGAGTCCGGCCTGGTGGGCGGCGATCAGCGAGGACGCGACCTGTTCACCGATGCGGGCGACCTCGGTCAGCGGCAGCGGACCCTTCTGTCCCAGCTCGGCGGCCAGGCTGACCGACTTGAGGTACTCCATCACCAGGCACGGGTCACCGTTGTGCTCGGTGATGTCGAAGACGACGATGGCGTTGGGATGCTGGAAGCGCGCCGCGTTGCGGGCTTCCCGAATCGCACGCTGGCGCAGGACATCCCGCTCGCCCTCGGGCAGGCTGGGTTTGATGTGGATCTGCTTCACAGCCACGGAGCGTTGGAGGCGTTCGTCGACAGCGCGCCATACAACGCCTGTGCCGCCGCTACCAATACGCTCGACCAGGCGGTAATGCTCCGCGATCTTCTGACCGGTATCGATGGCGCCTACTCCGAACCTTCTCGAAATTGTGACATCCCGCGTATTGACCATGGATATGGTCCGTCGACGAGTGTAGCTGGCCCGGTGCGGACCGCGTGCGGCAGCGTGGGTATTGCTCGCCCACAGAGCGTGACATAGATCATTGTTTGGCCCTCAGCATCCGTCCGGCGGCCTCCACCGCGGGCCCGGAACTGCCCGCGTCGGCGACGAAGACCGCGAACGCGAGGTCGCCGTCGATGCCGACGAACCAGCCGTGCGCGTGCTTGTCGTCGAGGTATTCGGCGGTGCCGGTCTTGCCGAGCAGCCCCGGAATATCGCGTAACGCGGTAGCGGTTCCGGCGGTCACCGTCTCCCCCATCATGGTCTCTATCTGCGACGTCACGTCGGCGGGCACCGGCGCGGACGCCCGGTCCGCGGTGCCGGGCCGCCCGCGCACGATGGCGGGCGCCGGCGCGGAGCCGTGCGCGAGCGAGGCGGCGACGAGCGCCATCCCGAACGGCGAGGCGGTGACGCTGCCCTGCCCGATGCTCGACTCCACCCGCTGGGCCGGGTTCTGCGCGGACGGAACCTTCCCGGTGACAGTCGTCAAGCCGGGTGTCACATAATCCACCCCGAGACCCAGCTGCGCGGCGGCCGCGGTGAGCCCGTCGGCGGGCAAGCGCACGCCGAGTTCGGCCATCGTGGTGTTGCAGGAGCGCGCGAACGCGGTGTGCAGCGGCACCGAGCCGAGATCGAAGCCGTTGTCGTTGGGAATCGTGCGGCCCTCGATGGTCGCGCGGCCGGGGCAGGGCAGCACGGTGTCGATGTTCACCCCGCCCGCCTGCAGCGCGGCCGAGACGGTGACGGTCTTGAACGTGGACCCGGGCGGGTAGAGGCCGGTGAGCGCGATCGGGCCTTGCGCGTCGGCCGGTGCGTTCTGCGCGACGGCCAGCACGTCCCCGGACGACGGCCGCAGCGCGACGATCGCGGCGGGCTGGGTCAGCGGGGTCAGCGCGGCCTCGGCGGCGTTCTGCAGGTCGATGTCGACGGTGGTCGCGATGTCGGTGGTCGGGGTCGCGTCGGGTCCGGCGATGCGCTGGGTGCCCTGGGCGGTCTGCGCGCGCACCGCCCACCCCGCCGCGCTGTCGGCCTGCTGCTGCCAGAGTTCGGCCAGACCGGAGTTCGTCGGTCCGGCCAGGGTCTTGTCGACGGTGAGCAGCCTGGTCTGCGGTGCGAGCGTCACGCCGCGCACTCCGCTCAGCGTCTGCTGGACCGGGGCGATGTCGGCTTCGCGCAGCGCGACCGCGGTGATCGGTTTACCTTGCGCCGCGGCCAGATCCGTCCGCAACGTGGCCTCGGTGACACCGTGCGGCGCGAGCAGCGCGGCCGCGGCGGCCAGGTCGGCGTCGGGGGCGACGGTCACCAGCGTCACCACCTGCTGGGTCATCAGATCGCCGCCCGAGGAGTCCAGCACGCGTGCGGGTTTCGGATAGACCGGGCTGTAGCTGAGCGGTCCGAGCTCGAGCCCGGGGGCGACGATCGCGGGATTCCAGTCGATCTTCCAGCCGTCGGTGCCGGCGGCGGTGCCGGTGCTGGTGTAGGTCCACTCGTTGCGGCCGCCGGGGCCGAATTTCCAGGTCGATTCGAGGGTGAAGGAGCTGTCGCCGGTAGCCGACACCCGGACCGAGTCGTTCTTTCCGAGATTCTCGAACAGGGTGGTCAGCACCGGACGGGCCTGGTCGGGAGCGTCGGTGAGCGCCGCGGCCGCGGCGGCGTCACCGCTGCTCAGGGCGGTGGCGAAAGCGTCGGCGACGGTCTGTGGCTGATCGGGTCCCGACGAGCACGCGACCGGCAGCAGGGCGAGCGCGAGGAGCAGGACCGGTGTCTTGCGGGAGATGCGCACGCGACCGAGGGTAGCCGCAGTCGTGGCATCGGTAGGCATCTCGCTTGTTACCACCAGCCGGTGATCGCCCCGATCTGGCGGCCGAGCTCGGGGGCGAGCGAGCGCGCGTAGCTGGCGGTCAGGTGGTGTTCGTCGCGGTAGATGAGCACATTGCCCTCGACGACCCGGCACCGCTGCGGCCTGCACACGGCATCGGAGAGATCGAGCAGATAGACGTTCGGGTACCCGGCCGCCGGTTCCCCGGCCGGGTCGACGGCGTCGAGCGCGTCGGCCCGGTCCAGTCCGCAGCTGTCGGGATCGCCGCGATGGGCCAGGCAGTCGGTGGCGCGGTAGAGGACGCCGTCGCGGCGCAGTCGCGGAGTATCGCGCAGCGCCAGCACATTCAGGCCGCGGTCCTGCATCGCCGACCACACCTCGAGATATTCGCCGGGCACCTCGTCACCCGGACCGTCCTTGCGATACCGCGTCGACAGGGTGAGCACCCAGTCCGGCGGCTCGGCGGCCAGCCGGTCGAGCACCTCCACCGACCATTCGTGGCATTCGGGGAACGGCCATTCGGCATACGAGGGCTGATCGGCGAGGGTGACAGGGCACCCCTCCTTGAGATAGGAGACCACCCGGATGCCGTGCTCGACGCCGAGCAGTTCCAGCGCGGGAATCCAGTGCTCGGAGTGCGATCCGCCGACCACCGCGATCGAGCGGGTCGCGCTGTGGTCGCCGTAGGTACAGGTGCGGACCTCGCGGTTGGGGGTGATGCAGCCGTCGGTCGTCGGCGGCGGCGAGTCGGCCTGCCCTTCGAACACGGTGGGGCGCATCGGTTCCGGCGAGTACTCCGCGCCCGACAGCAGGGCGGCCGCCCCCGGATACCGGTCGACGTCGAGCGCCTGCGGCGGCACCGCCGGATTGGCCCGCAGCACCAGCTGCCAGCCCAGCGCCGAGGCGAGCACGGCGACGGCGAGCGCGCCGACCAGCACACCCGTCGGCCGATGCCTGCCGACGGGGCTGTCCTGACCGGTGGGCGGCAGCCGCAACGGCGTCTCGATCAGGCGGGTGGTCGCATACGCCAGCACCAGCGAGACGCCGATCACGAGCAGCCCGTCGGCGAGCCCGGCGTGCGCGCGGCCGGATTCGGCCAGATAGAAGATGAGAATCGGCCAGTGCCACAGATACAGCGGGTAGGCGATGGCCCCGAGTTCGGTACAGACCCGCCCGGCCAGCACCCGGTTCGGCCACGCCGCCGCCCCCGCGACACCGAATCCGGAGGCGATCACCAGACAGGCCGCGGCCACCGGCCACAGCGCCGCCACCCCGGGAAACTGGATGGCGCCGTCGAAGATCGGACCGCACGACAGCACCATCAGCAGGCCCACCGCGGCGGCGAGTCCCCGCACCCGCCGCGGCAACCGCAGCCACAACGCTGCCACGGCCAGCGCCGCACCGGCCAGCAGTTCCCAGCCGCGCGCGACGCTGTCGTAGTAGGTCCACGCCTGATGCTGCGCGGAGCCGGACGCGGCGTACCAGAACGAGAGCAACCCCACCCCGGTCAGCACCATCAGCAGCGCGGGCCGACCGGCCGCGCCACGCCGTCGCAGCCACGCCCACCCGGCCAGGACCGCGAGGATCACCAGATAGAACTGACCCTGCACCGACATCGACCACAGATGCTGCAACGGGCTGACCGACGGATCGGGCGCCAGGTAGTCGAGTTCGGCGGTCGCGAGATACCAGTTCTGCGCGTAGAACATCGAGGCCAGCGTCTGCGCCGCCGTCTCACCCAGCTGGGTGTAGGGCCGCAGGGCGACCGTGGCGAGCACGATGGCTGCCAGCACCACCACCAGCGATGGCATCAACCGGCGTACGGTTCGCCGCGCGGTCACCCGGGCCGACACACCACCCCGGCGTTCGACCCCGCGCACCACCGCGCCGGTGAAGAAGAACCCCGACAGCACGAGAAACACGTCGACCCCGCCGGACACCCGGCCCGCCCACACGTGGAACGCGACGACCAGCGCGATCGCGACGCCACGCAACCCGTCCAGGTCCTGCCGCCGCCCGGCCGGGGCTGCGCCGGGTCGACGAAGGATCGCCGTCTCCGGCGCAACCGCGGACGCGGACTGAACTTTCGGCACGAACGACCCCAACGATTCGGACCCCACAGCACACAGCGGGGTTTGTTTCCCGGCAAGTAACCATCAATTTGCCGTAGCGCCACGTGGGAAGCAAACCGCCGAGCCGTTGCGGAGGCCCGCGATGTGGGCCGCTAGGGCGTCCGCCAGGGCAACGTCACCAGGGCGGCCGCGTCGGATTCGTCGAGGTCGATGTCGAATACCTCGGCCAGCACCTTGGGCAGTTCGCCCGGTTCGAGTTCCCGCGAGTGCGCGGTGCCGTCGGGATATTCGGTGGTCAGCGTCATATCGTCGAGTACGTGGTGGACCTCGGGCAGGAACCGCTGCAGGAAGGGCCGGGTGGTGAACGGGGATCGCGGCGACGTCGAGACGAAGTGGTTGCCGACGGCGTAGTCGATCCGGTACTGCGGGTTCTCGGTGAACGTGTAGCGATCGATCCAGCCGTCGCGGCCGAACTGGAACAGCACCCAGAGGTCACCGGGGCGGCGCTCGAGACGGTAGCGCCACTCACCGAGACTGAATTCACCACGCCCGTCGACCAATTCGAAGGGCTCGAGCGGGCCGAAACCGAAGCCGACGTCGCAGATCCAGACGCGATCGTCGCCGGGTGCCGTCACCCGCAGCAGGGCGTGGGTGGCGGGCCGGATCGCCCCGTCGGCGAACGCCCCATAGGTGACGCGGCCGCTCAGCCCGGAGACGCCGAACCCGAACCGTTCCAGCACGGCGGCGAACACGCCGGCATTCTCGAAGCAGTACCCGCCACGGCGGCGCCGGATCAGCTTGTCCTGCAACGCCTCCAGCTCGAGCGGGATCCCGCGGCCGAGGATGATCTCGAGATTCTCGAAGGGAATCGTCGTGGTGTGGCCGCGAACCAGCGCGCGCAGGGTGTCGAGGGAGGCGGTGCGCGGTCCGTCGTAGCCGATCCGGGCCAGGTAGGCCTCCAGATCCAGGTCCTCGCCCAGCCAGCGGTCGTCGCGTCGCTCAGCAGCCTCTGTCATACCTCGCACAACTTCGCTGTGGCGCCCCTTGTTCCCGGCCGCCCCGGTCAGGCCGCGCCCCACTGCCTCATGCCGAGAGTGTCCCTCTCCCGGTGCCACCGCACGCGACCGTCGCGACCGCACCCCCGCGGACGCGACGGTCCCGCACTCAGCCCAGCGCGACCGCCGACCCGCGGTGCAGCTGCACCGGCTCGGTCTTGCTCGCGGTGTCGGCATTGATGCCCTTGGCCGCCGGATTCGCCTGCTCCAGCTGCGGCTTACGGTCGAGCAGCGTCTTGGTGAGCACGCAGGCCAGATTCGCGTCCAGGTCGTCGCGGACGACGAGCAGGTTGGGCACCACGATGGTCGGCACGTCGGCGGCGAGGCCGTAGGTGGCGGCGGGGATCGCCCCCGTCTCGTACACCGGGTTGATCTCCTTCAGCTTGGGCAGCACCCCGGTGATGTCGAGGAAACGGACCTTGTCCCTGGCGGTGGTGAACAGGTCGGTGATGCCGGGCGTCGGCAGACCACCCGACCAGAACATCGCGTCGATGGAACCGTCCTTGAGCCCGTCGACGGTTTTCGTCAGGTCGAGACGTTGCGCGGAGACATCGCTGTCGGGGTTGAGGCCGGCGGCTTGCAGCACACGCTGCGCGATGACCTCGGTGCCCGATTTGGGCGATCCGGTGGACACCCGCTTGCCGCGCAGATCAGCGAGTGAGTTGATGCCCGCGTCGGCACGCACGATCACCTGGGTGTAGTTGTCGTAGAGCCGGGCCAGCGCGCGCACCGGCTGCGGGCTGGTGAAGCTGCCCGTGCCCTGCACGGCGTCGGCGGCGGAGTCGGCCAGCGAGAAGCCGACCTGGTAGGTGCCGCCGACGACCTGCTGGATGTTCTGCACCGACGCGCCGGTCTCGGCGGCGGTCGCCTTGACCGTGCCGCCGGTGGCGGCCGAGACCTGCTCGGCGTAGGCATTGCCCAGCGCGAAGTACACGCCGGTCGCATTGCCGGTGGCGATGCCGATCCTGGTGTCCTGCTTCACTTCACAGGTCACCTCGCCGCCCGTGTCGGCGGTCGGGGTGTCCTGCCGCCCGCCGCATCCGGTGAGCACGGCCGCCGCGGCGGATACCGCGACCACGGCGACAACTGTTCTGACCATGAGGTCCCTCTCGTCGGAGCTGATGTCCACGGATCACGGTGTATCCGTGGCTGTTCGGCGTCGCGTCCGGTCGACGACGCCCGCGAGTGCGGCGACGAGCAGCATCGCGAGCCCGATGCCGGTCGCGGCCGGACTCGGGTAGAGCAAGGTCAAGCCGGCCACCGCGGCCAGCCCGCGCGGGATCGGCCCGACCGCGCCGATGCCGAACAACCAGCCGCCCGTCGCCGCCGCCAGCGCCGCCACGCCGACACAGGCGGCCGCGCTCACCCACAGCACGTCGAGCAGGGCGCCGCGGCCGAGCAGGTGCTGGCCGGAGTCGGTGAGCACGAACATCAGCGGCACCAGGAACGCGGGCAGCGCGTATCGCAGAGCCGCCCACATGGTGGGCATGGCTTTCGCTCCGGTGACCGCGGCCGCGCCGACGGCGGCCAGCGCGGTCGGCGGCGTCACCTCCGAGAGCACCGAGAAGTAGAAGACGAACATCGCCGCCGCAGGCGCGGCGACGTCCAGGTCGAGCAGCGCCGGCCCGATGATCACCCAACCGATGACGAACGACGCCGTCACCGGCACCGCCAGCCCCAGCAGCGACAGCGCGATCGCCGCCAGCACCGCGGTCGTCGCCAGGACAACGGCGGGGTCGTCGGACAGCACCGAACCGGCTCGCACCAGCAACGACGCCAGTTGCGCGCCGAGGCCGGTCTTGGTGGTCATCGCCGTGATCACGCCCGCCGCCGCGCACACCGCGACCACGGGCAGCGCCGAGCGCATGCCGAGCGACAGCGCGCGCAGGGCCTCGAGCGCGAACTGCCCGATCTCGCGCCCCGACCACTGCCGCCCGTCCACGCTCGGAACAACTTGTTCGCCGGGCACTTTCGCGTCCTTGTCGCCGGATGCCGCCCGCGCGCGCAGCATCCGGTCCGGCACGGCCAGGATCAGGGCGAGCACCGTGGCGTAGACGACGGCGCGGGTCGCGCTCATCCCGGCCAGCAGCAGCACGACGATCACGATCAGCGAGGAGAAGTGATACCCGAAGCGCCCCAGCAGTTTCCACCACGGCGTGGGCAGCGGCCCGTCGGCGAGGTCGGCGGGCGCGCGTCCCTCGGCGTGGATGCGGCGGGCGTCGATCTCGACCGACAGCAGGATGCCGAGGTAGTAGAGCAGCGTCGGGATCAGCGCCCACCCGAGCACCGTCACATACGACACGTCGAGATATTCGGCGACGATGAACGCCGCGACGCCCAGTGTGGGCGGCGACAGGATCGCACCGACACCGGCCGCGGCGAGCATGCCGCCCGCCTGTTCGGGCCGGTAGCCCGCCCGGCGCAGGATCGGCCAGGTGACCGCGCCGGTGCTCACCGCGGTCGCGGTGCCCGACCCGGAGACGGTGCCGAGCAGGAACCCCGACACCACCGCTGTCCGTCCCGCCGCGCTGTGCGAGCGACGGAACAGCGAGACCGACAGATCGACGAAGAACCGTGCGGCACCGGAAAATTCGAGGACAGCGCCGTAGAGGGTGAACAACACGATGTAGCTGGCCGCCACGTCCAGCGGCGTGCCGTAGAAGCCGCTGCCGGAGTTGTACAGGGCGTCGACGATCTGGTCGACATCGAGTCCGGCGTGCGCGATCGCCCAGTCCTGCGGCAGCAGTCCACCGTAGTAGCCGTAGGCGAGGAACACCAGACACACCGCGGGCAGGATGATCCCGGTGGTGCGCCGGCACGCTTCCAGCACCAATACCAGCAGCAATCCGCCCATCACCACATCCAGTGGCGCCAGCATCCCCTGCCGGTCGAGGAACGCGTTGTAGCCGCCACCCGCGTCGCCGATGCGCACCGGCAGGATCGGATACAGGCACACCAGCAGCGCGACCGCGGCCAGCACCCAGTCGAGCACGGCGGGACCGTCGGCGCGATCGAGCCTGCCCCACCAGGACCGGTAGCTCAGATACACCAGCGGCAGCGCGACCGCGAGAAACACCACCAGGTAGTACTGACTGCCTTCGGCCAGCGGCCGGAACACCTGCCACACCGACAGCAGCGCCAGCCCGAGCGCGACCACGGCGACCAGCAGGCCCGCGAACCCGGACAGCACCCGCGCAGGCCGCTCCTCGTCGTCCACACCCAGTTCAGCGGCAGTGACGACCGGTGGCGCTGAGCTCATCAGCGGACCATAGCAACGGGATTCGCGCGTCGGAGTGAAAACGACGACCGCACGGTCTGCACAAAATGGACATTTCGCGCCGGTCGATTCGGCCGCCGATCAGCGCAGCGAACCCGCGGATGGCGAGACTGTCGGTGCCCCCACCTACGATCCGGACATGCTCTCGATCGATGTCGCGCAGCGACGCGCACGCCTGGCGGCCCGGCATCGCCTCGCGCCGTCGGCTCGCTCGACCGACCCCGTCGATATCGCCCGCTCGATGGTGGTGCTGCACGCCACCGATCCGGCGACGGTGTACCTGTCGGTCGGCGCCCGCGGCATCGATCTCACCCCGGTGGATGTCGGGAAGGCGCTCTACGACGACCGCACCCTGCTGCGGCTGCTCGCCATGCGCCGCACCATGTTCGTCGCGCCGACCGAGTTGCTGCCGGTCCTGCAGGCCTCCACCTGCGACGCGCTCGCGCACAAACAGCGTCGCGCCTACGGCCGCTATATCGAACAGGCCGGGGTCGTCGAGGGCGACGTCCAGTCCTGGCTCAGCGATGTCGAGGCCGAGACACACACCGCGCTGCTGGCCCGCGGGGCGGCGACCGGCGTGCAGTTGAGCAAGGACGTGCCGCGCCTGCGCACCCAGATCGATACGGCTCCCGGCAAGTCGTATTCGAAGCCGACCAGCATCACCACCTGGGTCCTGGTGGTGCTCGGCGCCGAGGGCCGGATCGTGCGCGGGCGCCCGAACGGCAGCTGGGCCAGTAGCCAGTACACCTGGGCGCCGGTCGAAACCTGGCTGCCACAAGGGTTCTCCCCTGTTCCGGCCGAGCAGGCCCGGGTGGAACTGGTGCGGCAGTGGCTGCGCGCCTTCGGCCCCGCTCCCGTCACCGACCTGAAGTGGTGGACCGGCTGGACCCTCGGTGAGGTCCGAAAAGCCCTGGCGCACCTGGATACCGTCGAAGTCGACCTCGACGGAGTCACCGGCATCCTCCTCGCCGACGACCTCGACCCGGTGCCCACCCCGGAGCCTTGGGCCGCCCTGCTGCCCGCCCTCGACCCGACTCCCATGGGCTGGCAGTCCCGCGACTGGTTCCTCGGCCCGCACGCCGAGGCCCTGTTCGACCGCAACGGCAATATCGGCCCCACCATCTGGGCCGGCGGCCGCATCGTCGGCGGCTGGGCCCAACGCTCCGACGGCGACGTGGTGACCCGGCTCCTCGAAGACGTCGACGCCGACACCCAGAAACTGATCGATGCCGAAATAGACCGCACCACAACCTGGTTCGGTGAAGTGCGCGCCATCCCCCGCTTCCGCACCCCACTCCAGCGCGAACTGACCGGATGATCCGGCTCAGCCGGAGGGACCGGCCGGAAGCCGACGGCCTCGAGCAGCGTGTCGTCCATGGTCAGACGCGCTCGGACTTGATCCCCGACACAGAGCGAGACTCCCGGCGCGACTGCGTTTTTCACCGCAGCAGCACCGGGAGTCCCCGAGCCGGGCGCAGTTACCCGCCGACCCGCCCTCTCAGGGCAGGACCTGCGGAATGACCTCGGGATTCATGTGGCCCACGATGCCACCGATGATGGCACCGACGAGCGCATGGGGGAGTGCGCCGAGCACGAGGCAGATCGGGTAGCCCACGCCCAACACGATCACGGACGGGAGGCAGTTGACCAGGGTGGCGAGCGCACCGAGACCGGCACCAGCGGCAGCACCGTTGATCACCGGGTCGGAGTTCTCGGCCTTCGGATCGGTCGCGACGTCCTGCAGCTGGGTCTCGATCACATCCGCGACCACGGGAGCGGCCACCTCCGAGACAGCGCCTTCGCCGGAAATCTCGGCGTCCTGCGAAATCGCTTCGCCCGCCGGGGTGGCGGATCCGAACGAGAACTCGGCGATGGCGGTCTCGTAGCTGTCCCCCTGCACGGCCATCGCGGTGACCGGCTGAGCCTGCTGGTCGGCGAAGGCATCCGCCGACGCGACACCACTTCCAGCGAAGGTGACCGCCACAACCACCGGCAGTGCACCGAGAAGAATATTGCGAGTTGAGCGCATGAACATCAAGTACTCCCTCTCGACCGTGTGCCCCCCGAACCGGACCAATCGAACGTCGACCGGGCTATTAGTAATAGCCATCCAGCCTTAAAGGCAACTTTTGTGATCTATTTCACATTGACAGTCGGGACCAATCCATTTCGAACCATCGATCGGTCGGTCCACAGTCCCGAAGACCTCGAGCACGTCGCGCCTTGAAACCACCAGGCCTGCTCACATATCGAGGCCGAGGTCGAGGACGCGGACCGAGTGGGTGAGGGCGCCGATGGCGAGGTAGTCGACGCCGGTGCGGGCGTAGTCCGCGGCCTGTTCGAGCGAAAGCCCGCCCGAGGACTCGAGTTTCGTGTTCGGCGCGGTGGCGTCGCGGCGCTGGACGGCGGCCTGGGTCTGCCACAGCGGGAAATTGTCGAGCAGCACCAGCTCGACGTTCTCGGCCAGCACCGCGTCGAGCTGTTCGAGGCTGTCCACCTCGACCTCGCAGGCTATGTCGGGAGCGAGCTCACGGACGGCACGCAGGGCGTTGACCACCGAGCCCGCCGCGACCACGTGGTTGTCCTTGATCAGCGCAGCATCACCCAGCCCCATCCGGTGATTCACACCGCCACCCACGCGCACCGCGTACTTCTGCAACGCGCGCAACCCGGGCAGCGTCTTGCGGCTGTCACGGATCTCGCAATCGGTCCCGTCGACCTCGTCGACCCAGGCCGCGGTGGCGGTGGCGATCCCGGACAGGTGACACACCAGGTTCAGCATGGTCCGTTCGGCGGTGAGCAGACCGCGCGTCGGCGCCTCGATACTCAGCACGGAGGTGCCGGGCTCCACCCGGGTACCGTCGGCGACCCGGTCGGTGACGGAGTAGTTCCCGGCGCCGATCACCTCGTCGAGCACCAGCAGCCCGACATCGAGCCCGGCCACGGTGCCGTTTTGGCGCGACACCACCGACGCCTTGCTCACCGCGTCGGCGGGCACGGTCGCGACCGTGGTGACGTCGGGCCCGTAACGCAGATCCTCGTCGAGCGCGGTACGGATCAGCGTCAGCAACTCGTCACGATCCAAGGCGGCATCCAGAGCCATCACTGCACTCCTGTTCTCGGGCGCACCGTGCGCCGGTTCGGTAAGGCGGAGGACATGATCCGTCCACCGGTCTTGCTCAGGCGACTGCGCCCGGTCTTCATCGCGCACAGACCGGCGCCGCGACGACATCGACGGTGGACAATTCGAGCGCGCCGTCGTCGCCCAGCCGCACCGCGGTGCTGTGCCGGCGGTCCTCGACCTGGCCCGGGTACTCCGAGCGCGTGTGGCAGCCCCGGCTCTCGGCGCGGTCGGCGGCCGCGACCAGCAGCGCACGAGCGGTCAGCGTCAGCGCGGCGTCCTCGATCCGGCGCAGCGAGCGCGGCGCGTCGAACACCCCCTCGCCGGAGCCGGTTCCGTCGAGCGGCTGGACAGCCCGCGGCGAGGCGTTGTCCAGCGGCGAGGCCACCGACCGCGCCGCCTCGATCCGCGCCAGTGCGGAACCGAGCCCGGCACCGTCACGCACGACGGAGGCGTGCTCGGTCATCACCTGCTGCACCAGGGCCCGATCGGCGTATTCCACCGTCCACGACGGGATCTCCTCGATGCGCGATCGCACACCGTGCCGCTCGGCCGCCGCGACACCGGCCCGTTCGCCCACCACCAAGCCCTCGAGCAGACTGTTGGAGGCCAGCCGATTCGCCCCGTGCAGTCCGGTCCTGGCGACCTCACCGGCGGCATAGAGCCCGGGAACCCCGGTCCGCCCGTGGGTGTCGGTCAGCACCCCACCGCACTGGTAGTGGGCACCGGGCGCGACCGGAATCAGTTGCGCCACAGGGTCGATCCCGGCCGCCAGACACGAAGCGGTGATCGTCGGGAACCGCTGCGCGAAGCCGTCGATCCGGCGCGCGTCGAGGAAGACATGATCGGTCCCCGTCGCCCGCATCCGCTCCGCGATGGCCCGCGACACCACATCCCGCGGCGCCAGATCACCCCGCGGATGCACGCCAGCCATCACCGAATTGCCATCGGTATCGACAAGAATCGCGCCTTCACCACGCACGGCCTCACTGATCAACGGCCGCCTGCCCACTCCGCCCGGGATGTAGAGCACCGTCGGATGGAACTGCACGAACTCGAGATCGGCCACCGCGGCCCCGGCCCACAGGGCCAGTGCCACACCGTCTCCGGTCGCGCCGGGCGGATTGGTACTCGAGGCATAGAGCTGTCCGAGCCCGCCGGTCGCCAGCAGCACCGCGGGCGTGCGCACGACACCGAAACCGTTGTCCGACACCGCGACAACGCCACGCACACCGTCGGGCCCGGTCATCACGCGCAAGGCGGCGGCACCGAACAGCACCGGCAGCCCGGCCGCGTTGAGCGCCCGCTGCACCTCGGCCCCGGTGGCGTCACCACCGGCGTGGATGATCCGGCGGGTGCTGTGCCCGCCCTCGCGGGTGCGCGAGATCTGGCCGTCGCGACCGAGATCGAAGACCGCGCCGAGGTCGGTCAGCGCGGCCACCGCCGCCTGCCCGCCCGCCACGATCGAGCGCACCGCGTCGACCTCGCACAGCCCGGCACCGGCCTCGACGGTGTCGTGCACATGGGAATCGACCGAATCACCCTGTGGCGCAACGACCGCGATGCCGCCCTGGGCGTACTGCGTCGAGGTGTCGGTGGGCCCGCCCTTGCTCAGGATGAGCACCCGCAGCCCGCGCAGCGACGCCGTGCGCGCGGCCGTCAGCCCCGCGACACCACCGCCGATGACCACCAGGTCGACCTCGGCCTCCCAGGAGACCGGAACCGTCGCCCTCATGGTCGTTACCGGCTCGACCGCGCGGCGAAGGGCGCGGTCACTCCCCACCGCCGGGGTTGCCGATCGCGATCATCCGCTGCACCGAGGCGCGACCGGCCTCGGCCATCGCCAGGTCGACGTGCACCTCGTCGGCGCCCTCGACCAGGCAGCGCAGCAGCGCGGCCGGGGTGATCATCTTCATGTACGGGCAGGAGGCCCGGTCGTTGACGGCCTGGAAGTCGATGCCGGGTGCCGCCTTGCGCAGCTGGTGCAGCATGCCGATCTCGGTCGCGACCAGCACCTGGTTCGACTTGGCGACCTTCGCGGCGTCGATCATGCCGCCGGTGGACAGGATGTGCACCCGGTCGGCCGGGAACGAACCCTCGCCTGCCAGGTACAGCGCCGAGGTGGCGCAGCCGCACTCCGGGTGCACGAACAGCTCGGCGTCGGGGTGCGTGCGGGCCTGCTCGGTGAGCTCGTCACCGTTGATGCCCGCGTGCACGTGGCACTCGCCCGCCCAGATGTGCATGTTCTCGCGCCCGGTCTCGCGCTTGACGTGCGCGCCGAGGAACTGGTCCGGCAGGAACAGCACCTCACGGTCCGGGTCGATCGAGGCGACCACGTCGACGGCGTTCGACGACGTGCAGCAGATGTCGGTGAGTGCCTTCACCTCGGCGGTGGTGTTCACGTACGACACCACCATCGCGTCGGGGTACTCGGCCTTCCAGGCGCGCAGTTCCTCGGCGGAGATGGAATCGGCCAGCGAGCAGCCCGCACGCTGATCCGGGATGAGCACCGTCTTGGCGGGGCTGAGTATCTTGGCGGTCTCGGCCATGAAATGCACGCCGCAGAACACGATGGTGTCTTCTTCGGCTTCGGCCGCGATCCGCGACAGCGCCAGCGAGTCGCCCACGTGGTCGGCCACGTCCTGGATCTCGGGCAGCTGGTAGTTGTGCGCGAGGATCGTGGCGTTGCGCTCACGCGCCAGCCGCCGCACCTCCTGCGCCCACTCCGGCGTCGCTTCGACACCCGTGTACCCCGTGGGTCCGTCGAAGACCGAACCCATCAGCGTCGGCTGTGTAGTCGTCGTCGCCATGGTGGCTCCCTTCCTCGTGCGAACGGCTCCATCGCCTCGATTCGCACCAAACCAGGTTTTCGACTTAGAATCGAAAACGTGCCCCATAGTAACACCATCCACGAATCGCTCACCGCGGTGTTCCAGGTACGCCGCTTCCCTGCCGATGTTTCCGCAGGTGGCGGCGCCGCGGGTCGTTCCAGGCACCCGGAACTGGCGGTGCTGCTGTGGGAGCGGGCACTCGACCCACAGAAGGGCACCTGGTCGCTGCCCGGCGGCAGGCTACGCGACGACGAGGAGCTCGACGCCTCGGCCCGGCGCCAGCTCGCCGAGAAGGTCGACGTCCGCGAGCTGGCCCACCTGGAACAGCTCTCGGTGTTCAGCGACCCCGACCGCGTCCCGGCCCCGCGCCGCATCGCCTCGGCCTACCTCGGCCTGGTCCCGCTGACCACCGAACCCGAACTCCCGCCCGACACCACCTGGCACCCGGTCTCGGCACTCCCGGACATGTCCTTCGACCACCGCACCGTCGTCGACCACGCCCGCACCCGGCTGGCCGCCAAACTCTCCTACACCAACATCGCCTACGCCCTGGCCCCCGACACCTTCACCATGTCCACACTCCGCGAAATCTATTGCGCGGCACTGGGTTACGACGTAGACACCACCAACCTCCAGCGAGTCCTCTCCCGCCGCAAGGTGATCACCCCCACCGGCGACACCGCCCCCTCCGGCCGCGCGGGTGGCCGCCCAGCCGCCCTCTACCGCTTCACCGACTCCGGCCTCCGCGTCACCGACGAATTCGCCGCCCTACGGCCGCCGCACTGATCGGAGCCGTTCACTTCCCGGCGTCGGCGAGGATGCCGAACAGCAGGGCGTCGACGCCGGCGACGAACACCTCGTCGTTGGTGATCGGGCCCTGCGTGGCGGCGGGTTCGGTCGCGAACAACGCCGCGAGGTGCGGGAAGTCGCCCGCCGGTGCGGCGAGACCGGCACCGAGTTGCGCGGCGGACAGACCGGCCGCTTCCTGCGCGGCGAAGGTCGCGCCCCAGCCGGACAGCAGGGCGATGCCCATCATGGTCGCGCCTGCGGCGAGCCCGGCGGGGGCCAGCGCACCGGCCATCCGGTCCAGGTAGCGCACCGAATTGGGGCCCATGGCCGTCGGGCCCGCCTGCGCCAGCCACGGGTGCCTGCGGTGCAGCGCGCGGGACTGCTCGGCGAGGGCGAGCACGTCGGCGCGCACCTCGCCGGTAGCGGCCGGGTAGTCGTATTCGCCCGCCACCCGGTCGACCATGAGCGCGATCAGGTCGTCCTTGCCGTCGACATAGCGATACAGCGAGGCGGCGGCGGTGCCGAGCTCGTCGGCGACCCCGCGCATCGAGACCGCGCGCAGCCCGCCCGCGTCGGCGCGCCGTACGCAGGCGTCGGCGAGCTGGTCGAGCGTGTACGCCGGGCGCGGCCCCGGCCGGGGCGCTCCGCCGCGCGACCACAACGAGGATCCGGTGTGCGTCATAGGTGTCAGCATGCCGCAGAACGCTAGTTGCGAACAGCGTTAGCAGATGCGTATCCTGCAATTGCGAACACTGTTAGCAATGAAGGGAGGATGCCGTGCACGCCATCGAAGCCACCGCATTGACCAGGACCTACGGCAAGAACACCGTGGTCGACGGGGTAGATCTACAGGTGCCGACCGGCCAGGTACATGCCCTGCTCGGCCCGAACGGCTCGGGCAAAACCACCACCGTGCGCATGCTGGCGACTTTGGCGCGGCCCACGTCCGGCCGGGCCACGATCCGCGGTTTCGACACCGTCGGCCAGGCCGACGACGCGAAGCGGCAACTCGGCCTGGTCGGCCAGTTCCACGCCGTCGACCCGCGCCTGACGGGACGGCAGAATCTCGTGCTGCTGGCCCGCCTCAACGGCTTCCGCGCCGCCGCGGCCCGCCGTCACGCCGCGGAGTTGCTGGACCGATTCGAACTGACCGGGGCCGCCGATCGCACGGCAGGCACCTATTCCGGTGGCATGCGCCGCAGACTCGACATCATCGCGGGCATGATCGTGCGCCCCGCCGTGCTGTTCCTCGACGAGCCGACAACCGGGCTCGATCCGCACAGCCGCAACGAGATCTACACCTACATCCGCGATTTCGTCGCCGAGGGCACCACCGTGCTGCTCACCACCCAGTACCTCGACGAGGCGCAGCGCCTGGCCGACGCGATCACCATCCTGGAAGCCGGGCGGGTGATCGCGACCGGAACTCCGGAACAGATCCTCGCGGCCGTGCCCGCCGGTCTCGACCTGGTCGTCGCCGATCCACACCGCCACGACGAGGTGCTGGCAATCCTCGGCAGCTTCGGCGGCTCGCCGGTGGATCCCCCACCAGCACAGCATGATTCGCCGCTGGAACTGTCCTTCACCTTCACCGGCGCGGCACCCGGTCTGCTCACGGTCCTGCGCGCACTCGACGCCGCCGACATCACCGTCCGCGATATCGGCACCCGCGCAACCACTCTCGACGACGCGTTCCTCGCGCTCACCGGTCGCGATCGGATCGCGGCATGAGCGCCGCCGGCACCCGCGAGGTGTCCGTGTACGCCGGTGCGTCGATCCTGTTCGGGCGGGTGCTGACCAACTACCGCAACTCCCCCGGCCTGTTCGCGATCACCCTGGCCGCGCCACTGGGCATGATGCTGCTGTTCGGCTTCGTCTTCGGCGGCGCGCTCGCCGGCGGCGGCGACGCCACGGCCTACCGCGCCTACCTGGTGCCCGGCGTGCTGGTCCTGGTCGCGGCCATGGGCCTGACGTCCACCGCGTCGACCGCGAACGCCGACCTGCACAGTGGATTCACCGATCGGCTCCGCGCGCTGCCGCTGTCGCCGGCGGCCGCCCCTGCCGGGCTCGCGCTGGCCGAGACCGTGGTCGGTGTCCTCGCGCTCGCGCTGATGTCCGGCGCGGGATATCTGCTCGGCTGGCGGGTGGACGCGGGAGCCGGCGAGGTCGCGGCGGCGATCGCACTGTTGCTGGCGTTCCGCTGGGTCCTGGCCTGGCTCGGCATCGCGCTCGGTACCGCGATCAAGGACGAACAAGCGCTGCAGCAGGCGGCGCCGATGATCTTCGGCGCGCTGATGTTCTCCAACGTCTTCGTCCCGACCTCGACCATGCCCACCGGCGTCGCGACCATCGCCGAGTGGAATCCGGTGAGCGCCGTCGTCGGGGCCCTGCGCGCGCTGCTCGGGTCCGATCCGGCCGCGTCGGCGGGCGCCTGGCCGACCCAGCATCCGGTACCGGCCGCCTGGCTGTGGATCGCGGTTTTGTTCGCCCTCTCCGCACCCCTCGCGATCCGCCGCTACGCGAGTTCGGCCTGAGCTATTTGTCGGTGGTCGCTGTCACACTGCTCGCATGGACAACAACGCGGCGGACGCGAAAGAGATCACTTCTTACGACGACCCGGACGCACCGTGGAACCGGGAGTACTCGGCCGAGGAGATGGCCGGGTGGAACGACGGCGTCGTCCGGGAATTCCGGGAGAACAACGGTCGGGTCGGTGGCGACTACGCGGGGGCCACGCTGCTCCTGTTGACGACCACCGGCGCCAAAAGCGGTAAGCAGCATGTGGTTCCGCTGGGCGCGCTGTATCGCGGCGATGTCCTGTATGTGAGCTCGTTCATCGAGGACCGGTATCCGGCCTGGGTCCACAACGCCAAGGCCGACCCGCGGGTGACGATCGAGTTGGGCGGGGAGAAGTTCGCGGCGACGGCCGAGGTGCTCACCGGCGCCGGGTACGACGAGTTCGCGGCCTGGGCACTGGCGGAGAATTCACTACTGGCCGAATATCAGGCCAAGGTCGACAAGCCGCTGCCCCTGGTGGTGCTGACCCGAGATACCCAGTAGGAGATCAGGATTCGTATCGGCGATCGCGATGCTTCGGCGCTCGCCGGTACGTCCGCCCGCTGGGCACCGCGGTGGCGGCGGAGGAACTGCGCAGTGCGTGGCGGCGCCGCCACGCAGCGAGATCAGGTCGCTCGGTCGGTGCGTCGGTCTCGGTCTTCTCGGTGGCGCGCATGGCCGTTCCTCCCCGGTGCGGATTTGACCTGTCGACGGTAGGCGAGCGGGCCGCGATGGGGCCACCGGTTTTCCGGTGCGCGACAGCACGTCGTCACGGCCGCTTCTCTTCCCGCTCTTCTTCCGGCACCTTCTTCGGCAGCGGCGCGCCGATCAGCACATCGGCCCACCGCGTCGACGGATCGATATCGAGCAGCAGCGCCTTGACCAGCAGGGTCAGCGGGATGGCGAGCAGGGCGCCGAGCGCGCCGATCACCCACGCCCAGAACACCAGCGACAGGAAGGTGACGGTCACGCTCAAACCGACGGCGTCGCCGACGAATTTGGGCTGGATGATCGACTGGATGACGAAGTTGATCACCGAATAGACCACGATCACCCAGATCATCAGCACCGGCCCGCTGTCGAGCAGGGCCAGCAGCGCGGGCGGGATGACACCGATGACGAAGCCGATATTCGGGATGTAGTTGGTGATGAACGACAGCAGCGCCCACAGGATCGGCAGCGGCACCCCCATCAACCACAGTGCGCCACCGTCGATCACCGCCACGATCGCGCCGAACACGGTGGACACAATGAGGTATTTGCGGGTGCCGTCGGCGAAGGAGAGCAGCGCGTCGGCGATGGCGGGCCGCTGCTGCTGCACCACGCCCATCCGCTTGTCCATGGACATCCCGTCGATGGCCATGAACAGCAGCAGCGCGAGGACGAAGAACAGATTCGAGAAGACCCCGAGCACCCCGCCGAGCAACTGCTCGACGAACTCGACCACCTTGCCGACATCGATGCCGTCGAGCACCTGGTGGATCTGGTCGGAGCTGATGCCGAAGTCCGACAGCAGCCCCCGGGCGTTGTCGAGCAGCGAGTCCAGCTTGTCGGCGTACTCCGGCAGCAGCGAGGCCAGCTGCCACGCCGACACCGCCAGCGCCCCGCCGATTCCGAGCAGAATCGCCACCACCGCGAGGAGGGCGATGATCATCCCCGCCCACGCGGACCACCCGCGCCGCTGCGCCCACCCCTGCAACGGCTGGACCGCGATGGTCAACATGAGGGCAAGGAAGATCGGTCCGACGATGCCGGAAAAGGCTTTCAGCCCCCCGATCACGACTACGCCGGCGGCCAGCGACAGCAGGACGATCAGTCCGCGAGGAATCGACCAGGACGGTAGCGCTGCTGCGCCCGTGCTCGGCTCGGACATCGACACTCCCTCGGTCTGGTGAACTCAGCCGGAGAGGACTTCGCGCTGCGCCGCACAGTCCTCCGGAACCGACGCTAGGGAGGTCACGGGCGGCGCACATCGCCCGTTCTGGATGAATCCGGCTAGGCGGTCTTCATCTGCGGGGCAGGCGGTGGCTCCGTCGTCCGCCTGCCCAGCCGCCCGACGGCCCAGAACGCCAGCTCGACCACCCAGAACAGCCACAGCGACAACGTCACCACGACGACGGGCACCGTCAGGAACACCACCGACGGCACCGCGATCACGACCCAGCGCGCGACGTCTCCTGGTGTCGCGCCGCGCAACCGGCTACCCAGACGGACTGCGGCCCACATCATCCAGCGCCGCGGCGTCGAGACCTCGAACTCGTGCAGGCACCGACGGAAGATCCCGTCGGCGTCGGCACGGCTGATCGTGTCCGTGCGGCACAGGTAATCGTGCAGGATCGCGGCCCGGGTGTAGGCGCCGTAGCGCGGGATCAGCCAGACCAGCGAACGTGGCACCGACGCGAAGTCGGTGCGGAAACCGGCGGGGACCGTAAAGGTCTGGACCGCACCTTGATACGTGAGCGGCTCGGTGAGTCGCCAGAATTTCGCGTCCAGTTCCTCGACGACCGGACCACCACCGATGAAACCCACGACCGCTCCTCTCGAGCCGTCTACCTGCCGTTATAGACGATGGTAGAGACCCGGACGGCGTGAGATCCGCGCTCAGGCGCGCGGTTGCGGACTCGAATCGAAATCGCCGCTCGGCCGATACTCCTCGGCCTGGACCGGCAGTGGATAGTCGTCGATCTCGGCCGGGCGCAGGTCGCCGAGCAAACCCGCAGTGCCGGAACCGAGATCGGTGCGCGGGTGCAGTGCGGCGAGGAACAACAGCACGAGCGCGGCCAGGAACGGTTGCACCAGCAGCGCGAGATCGGTGCCGACCTCGGCGGGCAACGCGACGATCGTCCCGACCGCGGGATCGTCCGGACGCGGATGCCGCAGTTCGGCGACCGCTTCGCCCACCCACATCATCACCGCGGCACCGAGTCCCGAGGCCAGCAGGATGCCGACGACCAGCAAGGGCCCGCGCACGATCCGCACCCGCCAGGCCGCGGCCGCGCTCAGCACCGCGACCACCGCACCGAGGCACAGGAACATCCCGACGGCGTCGAACAGGTGCAGGCTCTCGCCGGTGAGCACGGCGGCGCGACCGGGCTGGGTCACCCGCAGCCGTTCGGTCGGCGCGAGCAGTCCCCAGGCCACGCCCGCCGCCGCGCTCGCCGCGAGCACGACGGCCGCGACGACACCGACGCCGATCAGCTCGCGGCGCAGCACCTCGGGGCGCGGCCCGGCGCCGACCTCGGCCACCACTACCGGCGTTCCAGCTGCGCCGATTCGATGACCCCGTGCCGGGAGCACTTGGCCCACCAGCCGTCGGGGCTCACCTGCACGATCATCCGGCGGCCGCACTGCTCACAGAAGCGCGGCGGCTCGAGCCCGAGCGCCGCCGAAGCGGGCATCGCGTCGTCGAGTCCGGGCACGATCCGCTTGCCGGTGAACGGGTTATAGCGCTCGTCCATATCAGTCACCCTACTGTGCCGATGCCTCAGAGGGTTTCGTTGAACGCCTTGATCGGCATCTTCAGCTCACCCAGCAGATCGAGATCCGATTCGGCGGGGCGGCCGAGGGTGGTCAGATAGTTGCCGACGATGACGGCGTTGATGCCGCCGAGCATGCCCTGCTTGGCGCCGAGGTCACCGAGGGTGATCTCGCGGCCACCGGCGAAGCGCAGGATGGTGCGCGGCAGCGCGAGGCGGAACGCGGCGATGGCGCGCAGCGCGTCGGCGGCGGGCAGCACCTCGAGGTCACCGAAGGGGGTGCCGGGACGCGGGTTGAGGAAGTTCAGCGGCACCTCGTCGGGCTCGAGCGAGGCCAGCTGCGCGGCGAATTCGGCGCGCTGCTCGATGGTCTCGCCCATGCCGAGGATGCCGCCGCAGCAGACCTCCATGCCCGCCTCGCGCACCATCCGCAGGGTGTCCCAGCGCTCCTCGTAGGTGTGCGTGGTGACGACCTTCGGGAAGTGCGACTTGGCGGTCTCGAGGTTGTGGTTGTAGCGGTGCACGCCCATCGCGGCGAGCTGGTCGACCTGCTCCTGGTTCAGCATGCCCAGCGAGCACGCGACCTGGATGTCGACCTCGTTGCGGATGGCCTCGACACCCGCGGCGACCTGCGCCATCAGGCGCTCGTCCGGGCCGCGCACCGCGGCGACGATGCAGAACTCGGTGGCGCCGGTCTTGGCGGTCTGCTTGGCCGCCTCGACCAGGCTGGGGATGTCGAGCCAGGCCGCGCGCACGGGCGACTGGAACAGGCCCGACTGCGAGCAGAAGTGGCAGTCCTCGGGGCAGCCGCCGGTCTTGAGGCTGATGATGCCCTCGACCTCGACCTCGGGGCCGCACCACTTCATCCGCACCTCGTGGGCGAGCTCGAGCAGCGCTTCCAGGCGATCGTCGCCCAGGCGCAGCACCTCGACGGTCTGCGCCTCGGTGAGGCCTTCGCCGCGCTCGAGCACCTGCTCACGGGCGATGGCCAGAATGTCGGTCTGGACGGGTGCCTGTGTCACGACGTGATGTCCCTTCGACGGGGTACGTGCACGGGGCACGGGTGTGATCCACCCGGCGTAGCCGTGCAACTTGAACGGTGTTCAGGCTAGGGTAGCTGCTAGGGGTGAGACACGACACCCGGGTCGGTGAATTCGAAGGGAAGGACGCGCGTGCAGCTGCGGAAGACGGATGTGGTCGATGCCGCCGTCGACATTCTCGACCAGTACGGACTCGCCGATCTGACGATGCGCAGGCTCGCCGGTGCACTGCAGGTGCAGCCGGGCGCGCTGTACTGGCACGTCAAGGACAAGCAGTCGCTGCTCGGCGCGGTCGCCGACCGGATCCTGGCGCCGATGGACGAGCCGATCACGGCCACCGGATGGCCCGAGCAGCTCGCCGAACTCGCCCACCGCCTGCGCGACTGCCTGCTCGCCTACCGCGACGGCGCCGAACTGGTCTCGGCCACCTATGCCTCGCGCCTGACCACCAGCAAGGCGCGCGAACGCCTCGCCGGGATCGTCATCCGGGCCGGAATGACAAGGGAGGAAGCCGAACTCACGGCCTACACCCTGCTCTACTACGTCCTCGGCCAGACCGTCGACGAGCAGTCCCGCATGCAGATGGACTCCGTCGGCGCGCTGCCCGACGGAGCCTCTCCGCTGCTCGAAACGCCCGATCCCACAGCCCGTTTCGACTTCGGTCTGCAGTTGTTCATCGCGGGCGTGCGCACCATCCTCGGTACGCGGGTGCGCTGATCGCGGGCTAGGCGCTGCCGGTCATCATGCCGAGCAGCTGGAACGGCATCATCGCGTACATGAACGCGACCCAGATCGGTCCCCGGACGGGGTCCCCCGCGAGATAACCCTCGACCAGCCAGTTGATGACATCGGTAGATCCCATACTGTCCACTCCTTGTCGTTACTTCGGTTCACTATCACTGTCGGGGTAGCCGATCACGGCGTTACCGCAGTTCGTAGCGCTGCGCGTAGCGGGTGGGCGGTTCACCGAAGATCGTGCGGAAGTCACGGCTGAGGTGGGCCTGGTCGGCGTACCCGAGCTCGGCGGCGGTTGCGGCCCCATCGATCTCGGTTCGCTCGGTGAGGCGCTCGGTGATCTCGTGCAGGCGATGGCGAGTGTATGTCGCGTTTGTTCAAGACAGCACCCGCGTCACGGTGGTTACCTCGATCTATGTCCGAAACCGAACGCGTGGCACGCGCCGCCGAACCGTTGTCGAACCTCCTGCACACCATCACGCCGGATTGTCTCGCCGCCCCGACCCCGTGCACCGAGTTCGACGTCCGCGCCCTGCTGAACCATCTGCTGTTCTGGGGTCCGTCGCTGATCGGCGCGGCCCGGAAGGAGGCGATCGCCCCGCCCGCGGCCGCCGAATCCGAGGTCGATCTGACCGACAGCGACTGGGCCGCGGCCCTCGACACCCAGCTCGACGACCTCGCCACCGCCTGGCGAAACCCCGATGCCTGGCAGGGCGTCACGCACATGGGCGGCCCGATGCAGCTGCCCGCTCCGCTGGTCGGTGGCATGGTGGTCGGCGAACTGATCGTGCATACCTGGGACCTCGCCCGCGCTCTCGGCGCCGCACCGCAATGGGACGACGACCTGCTCCGCTACGCCTACGACGAAACCGCCGCCACCGCCGACCAGGGCCGCCAGATGGGCATCTACGGACCCGAAATCCCGGTCGCCCCCGACGCTCCCCTCCTCGACCGCGTCCTCGGCCTCACCGGCCGCGACCCCGCCGGGAAGTAGGCCGCCACCACAACTCCTTGGCCCGATCACATCCACGGCCTCCGACAGCGACTCCGAGTCCACGTTGGCCGCCACACCACCGCGGCTTCCCCGCTCGTAGCCTCCTCGCCGCATCCCGAATAGCCTTGGGCTGCAACATCACTCATCACTGACCACCCGCGGCTGGGCGCGGCCGGGGAACCATCGGTGGATCGCGACCGTGCCGAGACCGACGCCGACGGCGAGCAGCGCGCCGGCGGCGGCCAGGCCCGCGAACGCGCCGACGATGCCGACGGAGACCGGACCGGCGAACATGCCGACATCATGGGTCAGCCGCCAAGCGCCGAGGAATTCCGCGCGGCGGTCCTCCGGTGCCGCGAAGGCGCCGACGGTCATGATCAACCCGTTGCTGAGCCCGTTGGCCAGGCCGAGCAGCATGGTCGCCGCGCCCATGGTGAGCGCCGAGTAGGTGAACGGCAGCACCGCGTACCCGGCGGCGAAGCAGATACCGCAGGCGATGCCGGTGACCCGGCTGCCCGCCCGGTCCAGCCACACCCCGGCCGGATACGACATGAGCACATCGACCGCGCCCGCCAGGCCGAACAGCAGACTGGTGGTCGCGGCGTCGATGCCCAGATGCGCCGCCCACAGCGGCAGCAGCGCCGACCGCGATGCCCGCGCCGCGCCGACCGCCACCGCCGCGAGCCCGAGAGTGCCCAGCGCCCTGCGGTTTTCGGAGAGCACGGTGTGCAGCGGCCGCAGCGCCGCCTGGCCGATCTCACCGGAGCGGATCGTCACCATCGCGGCGCTGGCCAGCAGCGTGGTGACCAGTTGCAGCCACAACGCGCCGACCGGCCCGTACCCGTGCACCAGCGCCGCACCGAGAAACGGCCCGCAGAAGAACCCGAGCCGATGCGCGCCCGCCAGCGTCGACATGGCCCGGCCCCGCTGCTCCGGCGCGACCACCGACACCAGATAGGTCTGCCGCGCCAGTCCCCACACCGCACCCGCCGCCCCGTTGAGCAGCAAACCCAGTGCCAGCACACCGAGATTCGGCGCGAAGATCGCCGCGAGCACACCAACCGTCCCGAGCACGCTGCCGACCCCGACCGCAGCCCGCTCCCCGATCCGCGCGACGATCCGGCCCGCAGGCAGATCGGTCAACACCATCCCGAGCCCGCCCAAAGCGACGATCAGCCCCGCAGGACCCGCCGACGCACCGAGATCCAGCGCCCGCAGCGCGTACATCGGCGCGGCGGCCCCCACACCGACGCCGTACAACGCCATCGGCGCGAACACCGGCCACACCAGCGAGCGCAGCTGCACCGGAGCGGTGCCGATCACCTCCGCGGTCATCGCGCCAACCCGGCACGGGGACGCCGACGACTATCCGGTTTCGCAGCAGTACAACAGTTTTCGTCGTCCAGCACACTCATCCGACGGTAACGGGTTCCGGCGCGAACCGGCTCCGCGGACGGGCGAGACCGAAGTGGTCACGCAGGGTCGTGCCCGTGTACTCGGTGCGGAACAGCCCGCGCTCCTGCAGGATCGGCACCACCGACTCGGTGAACACCTCGAGCCCACCGGGGTAATACGGTGGCATCACATTGAAACCGTCGGCCGCGCCCTGGGTGAACCATTCCTCGATGGTGTTCGCGACCTGCTCGGGCGTACCGGCGAAGACCCGGTGCCCGCGGGCGCCCGCCAGCCGGTGCAGCAGCCCACGCAGGGTCGGCCGTTCCCGCTCGACGATGCCCGCCACCACCTGTAGCCTGCTGCGCGCGTTGTCGGTGACATCACCGGCCCCGGCGAACACCTCCACCGGCACCGGTTCGTCGAGCGCGAGGGCGCGCAGCGACGTGCCGGTGATCGATTCCAGCTGCTTGATCCCGTATTCGGGCACGGTCAGCTCGTTGAACTCCCGCTCCAGACGCAGCGCGGCGGCCTCGGTGTCGGCGATGAACGGGCTGATTCCCGGCAGGATCTTCACCTCGTCGGCGTCGCGCCCGTACTCGGCGGCCTTGGCCTTGATGTCGGCGTAGAAGGTCTGCGCATCCGAAAGCCGTTGGTGCGCGGTGAAGATGGCCTCGGCGTACTTGCCGGCGAAGGCTCGTCCCTCGTTGGAGGCACCCGCCTGCACCAGCACAGGATGCCCCTGCGGCGTCCGCGCGGCATTGAACGGTCCACGCACGCGCAGATGTTCGCCGACGAAGTCGATCGGATGGATCTTGTCCGGGTCGGCGTAGATGCCCGCGGCGCGGTCGAGCAGGATCGCGTCGTCCTCCCAGCTGTCCCACAGGGCAACCACCGCGTCGACGAATTCCCGTGCGCGGGCGTACCGTTCGGCGTGATCGGGGTGCCGGTCGAGCCCGAAGTTGGCCGCCGCCAAGTCGGTTCCGGTGGTGACGATGTTCCAGCCGGCCCGCCCACCGGAGATGTGGTCGAGCGAGGAGAACAGCCGAGCCAGGTTGTAGGGCTCGTAGTAGGTGGTCGACGCGGTGGCGATGAGACCCAGATGTGTTGTCGCCGCCGCGATCGCGGTCAGCAGGGTGATCGGCTCCAGGCCGGGCGCCGCATTGTGGCGAACATCGGTGCGCAGGGCCGGCCCGTCGGCGAAGAACACCGCGTCCAGCTTCGCCGCCTCGGCGGTGCGCCCGATCTCCTGGTAGTAGGTGACGTCGTAGATGCGCTCGGGCCTGCTGTCGGGGTGCCGCCAGGCGGCCTCGTGGTGCCCCGACGGGTAGATGAACGCGTTGAGACTCAGTTGCCGTGGTGCACTCATGACGCTGCTTTCACTTCCTCGAATTCGGTGGTGTCGACGCCGAGCCCGGCCAGCAGAACCTCGCGCAGCCGGACGAACTCCGGGTGCGCGTGCCTGCGCGGGCGCGGCGCGTCGATGCGCTGATCGATGGCGATCCGCCCCTCGTCCAGGACCAGTACCCGGTCCGCGAGCAGGACCGCCTCGTCCACGTCGTGGGTCACCAGCAGGACGGCGGGCCGATGTCGCTCGCACAGCGCCTGCAACAGGGCGTGCATGCGGATCCTGGTCAGTGCGTCGAGCGCGCCGAACGGTTCGTCGGCCAGCAGCAGCTCCGGCTCACGCACCAGTGACCTGGCCAGCGCCACCCGCTGCTGCTCACCACCGGAAAGCTCACGCGGCCACGCCTTCTCGCGCCCCGCCAGCCCGACCTCGGCCAGCGCCGAGCGGCCACGCTCCGCGGCGTCGCGCCCGGTGAGCCCGAGCACCACATTGTCGAGCACCCGCGCCCAGGGCAGCAGCCGCGAATCCTGGAACACCACCGCGCGCTGGGTCGGCACGGTCAGCTCACCGGAACCCGGCACGTCGGCGTCGAGTTCGGCCAGCGCCCGCAACAGCGTGCTCTTACCCGAACCGCTGCGGCCGAGCAGGGCGACGAACTCACCGCGCCGGATCTCGATGTCGATGCCGTTCAACACGATTCGCTCGCCGAAGCCGCGGGTGAGTGCGCCGGTGCGCACCACGATCCGGTCCTCGTTCAGTCGCCCAGTGTCTGTCGCCATGCCAGCGCCTTCCGTTCCGCCGCCCGCACGGCGAGGTCGCCGAAGAGCCCGAGGAGTCCGTAGATCACCAGACCGACGACGATCACGTCGATCTGTCCGTAGGTGCGCGCCTGCGTCATCAGATAGCCGATGCCGCTGGTCGCGTTGACCTGTTCGACCACGACCAGCGCCAGCCACGAGATGGTCACCGCCAGCCGCAGCCCGAGAAAGAATCCGGGCAGTGACCCGGGCAGCGCGATCCGCCGCAGAAATTCCCACCGCGACAGCCCGACCGTTTCGGCGAGCTCCACATACCGGGCATCCACGCTGCGCAGATAAGCGTGGGTGTTGATGTAGACCGGGATCAGCACGCTGGTCGTGATGACGATCAGCTTCATCTCCTCGCCGATGCCGAACCAGACGATGAACAGCGGGATCAGCGCCAGCGTCGGAATCGAGCGCTTGATCTGCACCGGGCCGTCGACGACCGCCTCCCCGAGCCTGCTCAGCCCCGCCACCAGCGCGAGCACAACGCCGATCACCACACCGAGTCCGAGCCCGATCGCCGCGCGCTGCAGCGAGGTCAGCAGGTTGGACTGCAACCGCCCGTCGGCGATCAGGTCACCCGCGGTCTGGGTGACTGTCCACGGCGCGGGCAGCGTCTCCGGATCCAGTGCGCCCGTGGCCGATCCGAGCACCCACGCGCCGATGAGCAATGCCGGTCCGAGCGCGAACCCGAACGGAATCGGCTTGCCCGGCCCGAGCCTGCGCCTGCCCCGCCCGCGCGGCGTGAGCGCCTCGACCGGGGCGGCGGTGCCGGTGCGGATACGCCGCAGCACCCCCGCGTCGATGGTCGCCATCAGCTCGTCGCCGGCGCGAACGCCGCCCCGCTGGTGGTGACCGCCTCGGTGACCGCGGCGTCGAAGCGCAGATCGAAGCCGTCGGCGGCCTTGATCTTCTTCGGCAGCTCACCCACGGCGTCGATCGCGTCGATGGTGGTCTGCTGGCGGGCGACCAGCTGCTGATCCAGGTGCGGGAACGTGTAGGTGCCGAGCGAGTCGACGATCCGCTTCGCGTCGTCGGCGCTGACCTTCTGGATCTCCACGTAGTACTTGGTCGCCCATTCCTCGCGGTGCGTGTTGGTCCAGTTCCAGGCCCGCACGAACGCGCCGACGAGAGCACGGGTGGCCGCCGCCTTCGCCGGATCCTGCACCACCGCGCGGCGCGCGTAGAGGTAGGCCAGGCCGCTGTAGATGCCGGTGGTCTCGGAGTCCGGGATCAGCGACGTGCCCTGGGTGCGCAGCAGGCGGGTGACATTGGGTTCGATCAGCGGAGCCACGTCGACCTGACCGGTGCGCACGGCGTCGAGGAATTCCGCCAGCTGCAGCCGGACCAACTGCACGTCGGCCGGCGTCAGCCCCGCCTTGGTCAGCGCCTTGAGCACCGCGGCCTGCTGCGAGGTTCCCTCGGCGTAGGCGATCTTCTTGCCCTTCAGATCCGTGAGCTTCGTGATCGCACGCCCCGGCGCGACGGCGAGCTTCAGCGCCTGCGGGTTGGTCTGGTACGAGCCGACGATCGGCACGTCCTGCCCGGCGGCCAGCGCGTGGATCGGCGGAACGTCACCCACCTGGCCGACATCGGCGGCGCCTGCCCGGAACGCCTCGAGAATGGCGGGCCCTCCGATGAAGTTGGCGAACTCGATCTTGAACGGCAGCTTGTCCAGCTCCCCGGACAGCCGCAGGGCCGACTGCAGCCGCTCCTGCTGATCGGCGACGATCAGGGTGGTGCCCGGCGGTACTTCGGTCGGCAGCGGCGTGTCAGGGGTGCCGACCGGCGCGTCACTGCCGTTCGAGCAGCCGCTCAGGCCGAGCGTCGCCACGGTAGCCACCGCGAGGAGCGCGGCGGTGGCTCGGCCGCGCAGGCCGGGCAGGAAGGTGTTCGGTCGGTGCATGTACGGATTGAAGCAATCGGGCGGTTCGCCGAACAGCTTTAGCCTTACCGTGATTGGAAACCGGGACGCGCGCCGCCATCCACCGCCGTCCCCGGTCAATCTATGGCACGGGGTGCCGCGCTAAGGTCGATGCGTCCTCCCCGGTGGGTGTGGGAATCCGGTGCAATTCCGGAACGGTCGCGCCACTGTGATCGCCTCGCGGCGAGAGTCAGACCTCCCTCGCCGGGCACCCTCCGAAAGGGCCGCGCCTTGCCTGTGGTGAACCCGCGATGATCCGTGCCCGGATCTCGCTCGCCTTGCCCCTGCTCGGGGCGCTGTTACTGGTCGCCATGCTCGGCGCCACCGGCTTCGGCGCCGAGATCGTCCCCGTGTCCGCGGTGCTCGACACCCTCGGCGCCCGCCTGACCGGGACGGCACCCACCGACCTTGGCATCGACACCATCGTCTGGCAGCTCCGGGTGCCACGCACGGTCCTGGCCGCGGTGGTCGGCGCCGGATTGGCGCTGGCAGGCGCGGCGATGCAGACCCTGGTGCGCAATCCGCTCGCCGATCCCTACCTGCTCGGGGTCTCCTCAGGTGCGGGCGTAGGCGCGGCCGCGGTGATCACCTCGGGCCTGTTCGCCGGCGCCGGCATCTGGGCACTCTCGGGCGGCGCGCTGGCCGGTGCGTTCGGCGCGGCCACCCTCGTCTTCCTCGTCGCCTTCGCCCAGGGTGGTCTGACGCCGCTGCGGTTGGTCCTCACCGGCACCGTGCTCGGCTTGGCCTTCGCGGCGTTCAGCAGCTATCTGGTGTTCCGCAGCACCGATCCCGCCGCCGCGCAGTCCGTGCTGTTCTGGCTGCTCGGCAGCCTGGCCGGAGCGGACTGGACGACACTCGCGGTGCCGCTGGTCGTCGTGCTGGTCGCTGGTGCCGTCTTGATGGCCATCGCCGGGTGGCTCGACGCGCTCACTCTCGGCGCGACCACCGCGTCGTCGATCGGTGCTCCGGTGAAGGAACTGCGCATCGGTCTGTTCGTACTGCTGGCGGTCCTCGTCGGCGTGCTGGTGGCGGTGTCGGGCGGAATCGGCTTCGTCGGGCTGGTCGTCCCCCATGCCGCGCGCATGATCGTCGGTCCACGCCACCGCAATCTCCTCCCCGCCTGTGCCCTGTGCGGCGCGCTGTTCCTCGTCGTCGCCGACGCCGCGACCAGGGTCCTGGTCCGCCCCACCGAGATCCCCGTCGGCGTCTTGACCGGCCTGATCGGCGCACCGACCTTCCTGCTCCTGATGGGTAGACGTCGCTACCAGTTCGGCACCTCATGACCGCGCACGAACACACTGCCCGTCGGCCGGCAACCGCCACCGACGGCGAGCCCGGCAGGCACGCGGGTGACCACGGCGATGTCGGCAGCGCTGAAGCCGACGCGAACGTCGACAGCGCGGCCCGATCGAACGCCGCGCCGGCCGGGGCGGTGCGGGCGGTCGAGCTGACGTGCTCCGTCGGCCGGCGCGACATCGTTGCCGGCGCGGACTTCTCGATCGAGCCCGGCGAGACCGTGGGCATTGTCGGGCCCAACGGCAGCGGCAAGACGACGCTGCTCCGAACTCTGGCCGGTATCCGGAAACCCGCGCGGGGCCGCGTGCTCGTCGACGGCCGGATGCTGCACGGGCTACGACCACGACAGCGGGCGACCACGGTGGCCTTGGTGGCCCAGGACGAGAGCCCACCCGCCGACATGCTCGTCGGCGAAGTGGTTGCCCTCGGCCTGACTCCTTACCTGCCGCCGTGGGGGCTCGGTGCGCCACGCGAGCAGCAGCAGGTGATGGAAGCACTGGCAACAGTGGACCTTTCGGGTTTCGCCGATCGCCCGGTGCAGCAGTTGTCGGGCGGCGAACGTCAGCGCGTGCTGCTGGCCCGTGCGCTGCTGCAGGACACCCCGGTCCTGCTCCTCGACGAGCCGACCAACCACCTCGACGTCACCCACCAGCTCGAACTCCTCGATCTGGTCCGCGGACTGCGGCGCACCGTCGTCACCGCCCTGCACGATCTGTCGCTGGCCGACCGCTACTGCGACCGGATCATCGTGCTGCACAACGGCTCCGCCCGGCCACCGGCCCCACCCGCGCAAGCACTGACGCCCGAGGTCGTCGCCGAGGTGTTCGGTGTCGACGCGGCCCGCGTCCAGCATCCGGCGACCGGCGAAGACCACCTGTTGATCACCCCGCGAAAGGCGCGATGATGAAGAACACCGGCCGGATCCTGGCCACCACCGCACTCGCCGCCGTCCTGGCGGCCTGCACCGGCACCACGGCGGACACCGCGACGACGATCAGTGTGCGCAACTGCGGCAAGGACACTCCGTTCCCCGCCCCCGCGCAGCGGCTGTTCGTCAACGACGGCAACCTCATCTCGATGGTTCTCGCCCTCGGCGCACAGGACCAGGTGGCCGCCGTGTCGAGCATCCAGCGCGACGCCGACACCCTGCGCAAGCACTACGGCGCCGCCGTCGTCGACGGGCTGAAGTCCGTCGCCCCCGAATACCCGTCCCGCGAAACCGTGCTCGCGCAGCGCCCGGACGTCATGGTGGCCGGCTGGAGCTACGGCTACGACGAGGCGAGCAACCTCACCCCCGCCTCTCTGCAGAAGGACGGCGTCGCGGCCTACACCCTCACCGAGAGCTGCCGCCAGCAGGACGGCGCCGCCGCGCGCGGCACGGTCGAACCGTGGACCGCGCTGCGCACCGACCTGACCGATCTCGGCGCGATCACCGGCAGGCCCGACCGCGCGGCGGAGGTCACCGCCGACCTCGACAGCAGGCTCGCCGCCTTGTCCGCGGCACCGAAACCGGCGAAGGCGCCGACCGTCTTCCTGTTCGACAGCGGCACCGACACCATCTACTCCAGCGGGAAATTCGGTGCGCCCCAGGCGATCCTCGAAGCCGCGGGCGCCCGCAACATCCTCGACGACGTCGCCGACACCTGGACCAAGGTCTCCTGGGAGCGGCTCGCCGCCGCCGACCCGGACGCCATCATGTTCGTCGACTACCCCGGGCAGTCCTACGCGCAGAAGGTCGAGCTGCTGCGCACCAAACCGGGCATCAACGGTCTGCGCGCGGTCCGCGACGGCCGGTTCTTCAACCTGCCGTACGCGCTGTGGACCAGCGGCCCGCTCAATATCGACGCCGCCGAACAGATCCGCAAGCAGCTCGAAGCATGGAACCTCGTGCCTGCGTCGAATACGACGCCCCGCGCCGACGACGCGGTCCGCTGACCTCGCGTCGGGTGCGGCCGGTCAGTCGACCGTGCCGCGCTCGGCCAGCGCGACAATCTTCGCGAGCGCCACCTGCCAGGCCCTCTCGTTCTCGTCGAGGGTCATGCCCGGCGGCACACCCTCGTGCAGCACTTCGAGATCGGTACCTCCTGCCGCGTCGGCCAACACGAAGGTCATGGTCTGCTCGCCTGCCATATCCGGTATATCGGTGACGAACTCCAGGACCTGCTCCACCCGCTCATCCTGGATCAGTGCCAGGAACCGCCCGTAGTACGCATGGTGCCGCGCCCTCGTCTTCCCCGCATCGGTCGTCTCGTCATGGGTGACGGTGATCGAGAAGACACCGCCCACCTCCGGCTCGAACCGGTGCATCTCGCTGACCATTCCGTCGGGCACCATCCAGGCTCTGACGGCATCGGCATCGACGAGCAGCCGATACACGGTCGCGCGGGGCGCATTGATGTGGGTGCCGATCTTCGTGGTCGCCATACCTCCACGGTAGCCCCAGAGCCCGCCGATCGGCCGTATGGCACGAACGCAAAAAGGCCCTCCAACCGTAGTTGGAGGGCCTTTCGCAATGATGTTCCGGCGGTGTCCTACTCTCCCACACCCTGTCGAGTGCAGTACCATCGGCGCAGGTGGCCTTAGCTTCCGGGTTCGGAATGGGACCGGGC